>NZ_JAVKPP010000007.1:0-242729 GCF_040980965.1 Kocuria sp. CPCC 205231
GGCGACTCCTTCTGGGCCGCCGCCGACCAGATGACCCGCGGGTTCATCATCGGGGCCACCGCCGGGCGCACCACGCTCACCGGCGAGGGCCTCCAGCACGCCGACGGCCACTCGCCGCTGCTGGCCGCGACCAACCCGGCGGTCATCCACTACGACCCCGCGTACGGCTACGAGATCGCCCACATCGTCCGGCGCGGCCTCGAGCACATGTACGGCACGGGCGACGAGGACCACAACGTCATGTACTACGTGACGGTCTACAACGAGCCGTACCAGCAGCCGGCCGAGCCGGAGGACGTCGACGTCGAGGGCATCCTCAAGGGCATCTACCTGCTCAAGCCCGCCGAGAACGAGGGGCCCCGGGCGCAGCTGCTCGCCTCCGGCGTGGCCGTGCCGTGGGCGCTCGAGGCGCAGAAGCTGCTCGCCGAGGACTGGGGGGTCTCCGCCGACGTGTGGTCGGTGACCTCGTGGGTCGAGCTGCGCCGCGACGGCGTGGCCGCCGAGAAGGAGGCGTTCCTCAACCCCGGCGACGGGACGCGGACCCCGTTCGTGGCCCAGCAGCTGGCCGGGGCCACGGGCCCGGTCGTGGCCGTCTCGGACTTCAGCGCGGACCTGCCGGACAAGATCCGCCAGTTCGTCCCGAACGAGTTCGCGTCCCTGGGCGCCGACAGCTTCGGCTTCTCGGACACCCGCGCCGGCGCCCGCCGGTTCTTCAAGATCGACTCCCACTCCATGGTGGTCCGCGCCCTGGAGATGCTCGCCAAGCGCGGCGAGGTCGACTGGCGCGCTCCCGGCGAGGCGATCGAGAAGTACTCGCTCAAGGACGTCACCGCCGGCACCTCCGGCAACGCCGGCGGCGACGCCTGAGCCGAGCCCTCCGGTGCACCACGGCGCCCCGCCCACCCGCGTCCGGGTGGGCGGGGCGCCGTCGTCGTCCCCGGGTCCGGGGCGGCGATCCGGTGCTCTAAGCTCGGAGGCATGGCTGGACAGGACGGGAACACCACGACGCGCTGGCTGCGCCCCTCGCGCAGACGGTCCACCGACCGGCACCGTCCCGTCGCCCCGCCCCACCCCAGGACGCTCGAGAACCTCAAGGCCAACCTGGGCGCGATCTCCACGGTCGCGACCCGCCGGCTCGAGACGGACCTCGGCTGGTTCGAGGAGCTGCGCGCCGACGAGCGCTCCGAGCTGGGCCTCGTGGCCCAGCGGGGCATCTCCTCGTTCGTGCGCTGGTACGAGGACCCGGAGGAGCCCCTGTGGGTGCTCACCCAGGTCTTCCGGGGCGCCCCCACGGACCTGACCCGCTCCATCTCCCTCCAGCACGCCCTGCAGCTGCTGCGGATCGTCGTGGACGTCGTGGAGGAGAAGGTCCCGGAGCTCGCCAAGCACCACGACGAGGCCGCGCTGCGGGAGGCCGTGCTGCGCTACTCGCGGGAGATCGCCTTCGCCGCCGCGGACGTGTACGCCCGCGCCGCCGAGAACCGCGGGTCGTGGGACGCCCGGCTGGAGTCCCTCGTGGTCGACGGGATCCTCCGGGGGGAGCACTCCGACGCGCTGCGCTCCCGCGTCGCGGCCCTGGGCTGGACCTCGACGGGCCCGGTCACCGTGCTCACGGGCTCCGCGCCCGAGGGCGCCGGCCCGTCCACCGTGGCCCGGCTGCGCAGGCTCGCCGGCCGCCACGCGCAGGACTCTCTCGTCTCCATCCAGGGCGACCGGCTCGTGCTCATCCTCGGAGGGCTGTCCGACCGGGACCTCGCCCTCGAGAAGCTCGCCGCCGCGTTCGGGCCGGGACCGGTGGCCTACGGCCCGGAGTCCCCCACGGTCTTCGCGGCGGGACGCTCCGCCCGGCTCGCCCACGCCGCCCTGTCCGTGGCGCCGGCCTGGCCCGCGGCGCCCCGCCCGGTGCACTCCGAGGACCTGTGGCCGGAGCGGGCCATGGCCGGGGACGAGAGCGCGCGCACGGCGATGATCGAGTCGGTCTACCGCCCGCTGACGCGCTCCGCGACCGGGCTCGTGGAGACCCTGTCCGCCTACGTCTCCGTCGGCCACTCCCTCGAGGCCACCGCCCGGGAGCTGTTCGTGCACGCCAACACGGTGCGCTACCGGCTGCGCCGGATCAGCGACCTCACCGGCTGGGACCCCCTGGTCCCCCGCGACGCGTTCGTGCTGCACTGCGCCCTCGTGGCGGGCCGGCTCGCGGACTCGTGCGCCCCCATCGACACCTCCGCCCCCGCCGTGGGACCGGTCTTGTAGCATCCCTACAAACACCGCCGCCGGGCTTGGTGGCCTCCGGGCCACCGCGCGGGGGCCCATCCTTGCGAAGCTGTAGCGGTGATCGCGATCGTCTGCCCCGGACAGGGCTCCCAGAAACCCGGCTTCCTCACCGAATGGCTCGCCCTCGACGGCGTCCGCGCCCACCTCGAGGAGCTGGGCGAGGCCGCAGGACTCGACCTCGTGCACTACGGCACCGAGGCCGACGAGGACACCATCAAGGACACCGCGGTGGCCCAGCCCCTCATTGTGGCCGCGGGCCTCGTCGCGGGCCGGCTGCTCGGGGACCGGATCGGCCCCGGCCGGGACGACCTGGTCTTCGCGGGGCACTCGGTGGGTGAGATCACCGCCTCCGCCCTGGCCGGCGCCCTCACCGAGGCCGACGCCATGGCCTTCGTGCGCACCCGGGCCAACGCCATGGCCCGGGCGGCCGCCGCCGTCCCCACCGGCATGAGTGCCGTGCTCGGCGGCAAGGAGGACGAGGTCCTCGCCGCCATCGAGGCCGCGGGCCTGACGCCCGCCAACGCCAACGGGGGCGGGCAGACCGTGGCCGCCGGCACCCTCGAGCAGCTGACCGCCCTCGCCGCGGCCCCGCCGGCCCGCGCCCGGGTGATCGCCCTCAAGGTGGCCGGCGCCTTCCACACCGAGCACATGGCCCCGGCCCTGGAGCCCCTGCACGAGCTGGTCCCCCGGCTCTCGCCCGCCGACCCCGTGCATCCGCTGCTCTCCAACGCCGACGGCGAGCCCGTGAGCGGCGGCGCCGCCAACCTCGAGTCGCTCGTGGCCCAGGTCTGCCGGCCCGTGCGCTGGGACCTGTGCACGCGGACGCTCCTGGAGCGCGGCGTCGAGCAGCTCGTCGAGCTCCCGCCGGCGGGCACCCTCGTCGGCCTGGCCAAGCGGGGCATGAAGGGCGTCCCGGCCCTGGCCGTGAACTCCGCGGCGGAGCTGGAGCAGGCCAGGAGTATTCTTGACTGACGTCCGCGCGCGCACCTCGTGCGCCGCCCGTCCCGAGGCCGGAGCAGCCGTTCCGCCCCGCCCAGCCGGCCCGTCCGTCCCGCCCGGCCGCACGAAGGAGCAACGACCCCTGTGGTGACCCTGAAGCAGCAACAGACCAACGCGCACTCCCGGATCCTCGGCCTGGGCGTCTACCGCCCGGACGTGGTGGTGACCAACGACGACGTCTGCCAGTGGATCGAGTCCTCGGACGAGTGGATCCAGCAGCGCACCGGCATCAGGACCCGGCACCGCGCCGCCGAGGACGTGAGCGTCCTCGACATGTCCGAGCACGCCGCCCGCGAGGCGCTGGCCGCCGCCGGCATCGAGGCCTCGCAGCTCGGGGCGGTCATCGTCTCCACGATCTCCTTCCCCTACCTCACCCCGTCCGCCGCCGCGGCCCTGGCGGACCGCCTGGGCGCCACCCCGGCACCGGCCTTCGACATCTCGGCGGCCTGCGCCGGCTACTGCTACGGCGTCGCCCAGGCCGACGCGCTCGTCCGCTCGGGCGCGGCCGACTACGTGCTGGTCATCGGCGTGGAGAAGCTCTCCGACGTCATCGACAACACCGAGCGCTCCATCTCCTTCCTGCTCGGCGACGGCGCGGGCGCCGTGGTCATCGGCCCCTCCGACACCCCCGGCATCGGCCCGTCCGTGTGGGGCTCCGACGGCTCCAAGTGGGACGCCATCCGGATGACCCACCCGCTCACCGACATCCGGGCGGTGGAGCAGGGGCGCGAGCGGGCCCAGTCCCCCGACCTCCTCGACCCGGAGACCGGCGCGGTGCGCGAGGACGCCACCCTCTGGCCGACCCTGCGCCAGGACGGGCAGACGGTCTTCCGCTGGGCCTCGTGGGAGGTCGCCAAGCGCGCGCAGGAGGCCATGGACGTGGCCGGGGTGCGGCCCGAGGACCTGAGCGCCTTCATCCCCCACCAGGCGAACATGCGGATCATCGACCAGATGGCCAAGACGCTCAAGCTCCCCGAGTCCGTGGTCATCGCCCGGGACATCGCCGACTCCGGCAACACGTCCGCCGCGTCCGTGCCCCTCGCCACGCACCGCCTGCTCGCCGAGCACCCGGAGCTGTCCGGGAAGCTGGCGCTGCAGATCGGCTTCGGCGCCGGCCTCGTCTACGGGGCGCAGGTCGTCGTCCTCCCCTGACCGCCGCCGGCACGCGGACCGGGCCCCCGGGGTCCTGCTCACGTGTCGGTGCCGCCGCGGGGCCCTGCGAGTCGTCGTAGGGTTGAACCGCACACCCGATGTCCCCCGGTCCGGGCCCACGGCCCGACCGGGACAGATGCACCCGGCACCTGCCCGGGGCGCACGTCACCACCGGCTGCTCCGGCAGCCGCAGAGAAAGGAAGCCACCATGGCGAGCAAAGAGGAAATCCTGACCGGCCTGGCCGAGATCGTCAACGAGGAGACCGGCCTCGAGACCGAGGCCGTCCAGCTGGACAAGTCCTTCACCGAGGACCTCGACATCGACTCCATCTCGATGATGACCATCGTGGTCAACGCCGAGGAGAAGTTCGACGTGACCATCCCCGACGAAGAGGTCAAGAACCTCAAGACCGTCGAGGACGCCGTCAACTTCATCGACAACGCCCAGGCCTGATCCGGCCGGTCGGTGCGGGGCGCGGCGGACCGCAGGATCCGCCGCGCCGCACCGACCCGCGACCGGGCGGGCCGCCCGCCGCATCACCCCAGGACACGAGGAAGTGCAGTCATGACCCGCAAAGTAGTCGTCACCGGTCTCGGTGCCACCACCCCGATCGGTGGCACCGTCCCCGAGCTGTGGCGCAGCGCCACCACGGGCGTCTCCGGTGTCAGAGCCATCGAGCACGACTGGGTGGACACCTACGATCTGGGCGTGCGGATCGCCGCGCCCGTCTCGACCCCCGCCAGCGAGGTGCTCTCCCGGGTCGAGGCCAAGCGTCTGGACCCCTCCGGGCAGCTGTCCGTCATCGCCGCCCGCGAGGCGTGGGCCGACGCCGGCTTCTCCGGCAACAACGCAGAGACCTCCGAGGAGGTCGACCCGGACCGCTTCGCCGTGGCCTTCGGCACCGGCATCGGCGGGGTCTGGACCCTGCTGGACGCCTACGACACCCTCCAGAAGCGCGGCGCCCGGCGCGTCATGCCCCTCACCGTCCCCATGCTGATGCCCAACGGCAACGCGGCGGCCGTGGGCATGGACCTCAAGGCCCGGGCCGCGTCCATCACGCCCGTCTCCGCGTGCGCCTCCGGCACGGAGGCCTTCTACCAGGGCATGAACCTCATCCGCTCCGGCAAGGCGGACCTCGTGGTGGTGGGCGGCGCCGAGTCCGCGATCCACCCCGTGACCATCGCGGCGTTCGCCTCCATGCAGGCGCTGTCGAAGCGCAACGACGAGCCGGAGCGCGCCTCCCGCCCCTACGACACGGCCCGCGACGGGTTCGTGATGGGCGAGGGCGCCGGCGCCGTGGTCCTCGAGTCGGAGGAGCACGCCCGCGCCCGCGGCGCACGGATCTACGCCGAGCTCGCCGGCGCCGGCCTCACCTCGGACGCCTACCACATCACCGCGCCCGACGAGGAGGGCCGCGGGGCGGCCCGCGCCCTCGCGGAGGCCATGGAGACCGGGGAGTTCGGTCCGGCCGACGTCAAGCACGTCAACGCCCACGCGACGTCCACGCCCAAGGGCGACGCCCCCGAGGCCGGCGCCCTGCGCCGGGCGTTCGGCTCGGCGGTGGACGACATGTGCGTCTCAGCGACCAAGTCGATGACGGGCCACATCCTCGGCGGCTCGGGCGCCGTCGAGGCCGTGCTCACCGTGCTGGCCGTCCACCACCGCACCGCGCCCTGCACCATCAACCTGGAGAACCAGGACCCGGAGATCGACCTCGACGTCGTCACCGACGCCCGCGACCTTCCCTCCGGGGACTTCGTGGCCGTGTCCAACTCCTTCGGCTTCGGCGGCCACAACGCGGTCGCCGCGTTCCGCACCGTCTGAGCGCACGCCCGCCGCGCCCGCGCCGTCGGGCGCAGCCCGTCCGGGCGCGGACCGTTCGGACGCACGGAAGAGGGCCGTCCCGCTGATCGCGGGACGGCCCTCTTGCGCGCTGCGGGCCCGTGCCCCCGGAGGCGGGGCGGGGCCGCGGGGGCTCAGCCGACGCGGTGCAGCCAGCGCACCGGGGCGCCCTCCGCGGCGTGCCGGAAGGGCTCGAGCTCCTCGTCCCAGGCCTCCCCCAGGGCGAGGGAGAGCTCGTTGATGACGAGCAGCGGGTTGCCGGCCGCCGTCTCGTAGGCGTAGCGGATCCGGTCCTCGGAGACCATGATGTTGCCGGCGGCGTCCGTGGTCGCGTGGAAGATCCCGAGGTCGGGGGTGAAGGACCAGCGGGCGCCGTCGTGGCCGCGGCACGGGTTCTCGGTGACCTCGAACCGGAGGCGGCCCATCGTGCGCAGCGCCGAGGCGAGGAGGGCGCCGGTCCCCGCGGGTCCGGACCACTCCAGCTCGGCGCGCACGGAACCGGGCTCGGCGTTCTGCTGGGTCCACTCGAGCTCCGTGCGCTGGCGCGCGACCGACTCCAGCGCCCACTGGA
This sequence comes from Kocuria sp. CPCC 205231, assembly GCF_040980965.1. Lineage (NCBI taxonomy): Bacteria > Bacillati > Actinomycetota > Actinomycetes > Micrococcales > Micrococcaceae > Kocuria > Kocuria sp. CPCC 205231. The sequence continues at coordinate 6,840 of NZ_JAVKPP010000007.1, forward strand.
TGTGCGGGCACAGCGCTCGCGGAGCCGAGTGCACGTAGAGCACTCCGCGCGTGGTGGGTGCAGACATGACCTGTTCCTCCGTCGTGTAGGTACGTCTTCCCCAACGCCCTGCACGGAAGCGGTCCCACCCGTCGGGCCGCGGCGAGCGTGCCGCGACCGGACGATGCTGTTGTCCGGGCTCGCGTCCCGCCGCGGGGATTCGAGGCCCGCGCGGCGTCCGGTCGCCCGGGTGCCGCACCCGTCGTTCCGGCCGGCTCCGAGCGTGTTGCCGTGTCCGGGACGTCGAGTACAATACGCCACTCATTCAACTGCAAACATTCCACGGGCGTCAACCCGGGACGCCGTGTTGCTCCGCGATCCTCCGCCCCGGCGCACCTCAGGCCCGGGGGTGGGCCTGACGGTAGACGGTTCCCAGGCGGTCCACGGAGACGTGCGTGTAGATCTGGGTGGTCGCCACGGAGGCGTGCCCCAGCAGCTCCTGCACCGTGCGCAGGTCGGCGCCGCCGTCCACGAGGTGCGTGGCCGCCGAGTGGCGCAGGGCGTGCGGACCCCGGGCGGCGGTGTCGGGGACGGTGCCGAGCTCCCGCTCCACGACGCGCCGGACCTGTCGGGCGTCGATCCGGCCGCCCCGGGACCCGAGGAACAGCGCCGGCCCGCTGCCCGCCGCGGCCAGCACGGGCCGGCGGGCCAGCCAGAGCTGCAGCGCGTCGTCGGCGGGGCGGCCGAAGGGCACCGTGCGCTGCTTGTCGCCCTTGCCGATCACCGTGAGGACGCGGCGGGAGCGGTCGACGTCGTCGACGTCGGCACCCGTGAGCTCGCCCACCCGCGCACCGGTGGCGTAGAGCAGCTCGAGGAGGGCGCGGTCCCGGGCGACGAGCGCGCCCTCCACCCCCGCGGTCCCGGGCTCGGTGGAGCGGGCCGCGAGATCGTCCAGCAGCTCGCGCATCCCGTCGGCGGGCACGACGTCCGGGAGGTGGCGCCGGCGGCGCGGGGCGACGAGCCGCAGACTGGGGTCGGCGCCCACCAGGCCGGTGCCGGCGGCCCAGCCGAAAAAACCGCGGACCGACGCCGTCCAGCGGGCCATGGACGAGCGGCCCGCCCCCTCGGCGTGCCGGGTGGCCAGCCAGGCCCGGAGCATCTCCAGGTCCACGGCGGCCGGCGCGGCGACCCCGTACCGGGCGTGCAGCCAGGTGAAGAGGGCACGGAGGTCGCCCGTGTAGGCGTCCACGGTGCGGGGGCTGCGCGCCAGCTCGTGCACCAGGTGGTCCGTGTACCGCTCCAGGGCCCGGACCACGGCCGTGGGCAGCGGGGCGGCGTCGGAGGTCATGCGGCGATTCTAGCGGCGGCGCCACCCCTCCCCCGCCCCCTCCGCCAGGCCGCGCTCCTCGAGCCGGCGCAGCCCGCCCAGCACCTCGCGGACGGACAGGCCGGCGACGCGGGACAGGTGGTCCGGGCGGCTGCGCACCCTCAGGGGCAGCGCGTCGAGGAGCACGCGGTCCCGGTCCGAGAGCCCGTCGACGACGGAGGCCGGGGCGGGGCGGTCGGGCGCCGGCGCCGTCCCGAGGGGCTGGACGAGCTCGAGCACCTCGTCGACGTCCGTGACCAGGACGGCGGTGCCCTCCCGCACCAGCCGGTGGCAGCCGGCGGAGGTGCCGGCGTGGACGCTGCCGGGCACCGCGCCCACCGGGCGGCTGAGCCCGTCCGCGTGGTGGGCCGTGTTCTGAGCCCCGGACCGCCACCGGGCCTCGACCACCACCGTGCCGGCGGAGAGGGCTGCGATGATCCGGTTGCGCTGGAGGAAGCGGTAGCGGCTGGGCGTGCACCCGAGGGCGGCCTCGGCCAGCAGCAGCCCGGCGGCCTCGACCCGGTGGAGCAGCTCGTGGTTGCCCGGAGGATAGAGGCGGTCGATCCCGCACGCCATGACCGACACCGTGGGCGGGTGCGCGGTGCCGGTGGCCAGCGCGGCCGAGTGGGCGGCCTGGTCGATGCCGTGGGCACCGCCGGAGACCACCGTCCAGCCGCGGGCGGCCAGGGCGCCGGCGATGTCCAGGGCGACCTGCCGGCCGTAGGTCGAGCAGTCCCGGGAGCCGACGACGGCGACGGAGCGGGCGGCGGGGAAGCCGAGGAGCCGCCGGTCGCCGCGGCCCCACAGGCCCACCGGCTGGAACAGGCCCAGGTCGGCCAGCGCCGCCGGCCAGTCGGGGTCCTCGGGGATCGCGAACCACGCTCCCGCCCGGGCGGCGATCCCCAGGTCGGCGGAGGGGTCGAGGTCCGCCGCCCGGGGCGCCCAGCGGGCCAGGGCGCGCCGGAGGTCGACCTGCCGGGGACCGTACCCGGCCTCGGCGGCCGCCCGCACGAACACCGGGTGCTCCCCGGCGCCGATGGGGCGCGTCCCCGTGGCGATCTCGAGCGCGGCGACCGGTCCGAGCGCCGCCAGCAGCAGCATGGCGGTGGCGTCGGTCGGCTCCACGAGCCGGGACAGCCCGGCGCGGGCCAGCAGCAGCGGGTCGTGGCCGGAGCGTGTGCCGGGCGGGGCGGAGTGCATGGCGGGCCTTCCTGTCGCGGACGGGTCGGGGCGGGACGGGCGGGACGGGGCGGATGCGGCGGCGCTCAGGCCGGGACGAGGGAGCGGAAGTACAGCGCGGTGTCGACGTCGTCGAGCACCGGGACGCCCCGGCCCTCCAGGTCGGCCAGCGTCCAGGCGACCCGGAGCACCCGCTGGTGCCCTCGGGCGGTCAGCGAGCCTCGGTCCATGGCCCGCTCCAGCGGGGCGGTGACCGGGCGCGGGGGACGCAGGGCACCGTGCAGGAGGCTGCCCCCGAGCTCGGCGTTCGTGCGCAGCCCCAGGCCGCGCAGACGCTCCGCCTGGGCCGCCCGCGCCCGGGCGACGCGCACGGCGACCTCCGCCGTGCTCTCCCCCTGTCCCGCCCCGGCGGCGAGCTCGCCGTAGGAGACCTTCGGCACCGCGATCTGCAGGTCCACCCGGTCCAGCAGCGGACCGCTCAGCTTGCCGAAGTAGCTGCGGCGCATCCGTGGGGTGCACGTGCAGTCGGCGCCCCGGCCCCCGGCCTGCCCGCACGGGCAGGGGTTCGCCGCGAGGACCAGCTGGAAGCGGGCCGGATAGACCGCCGAGGCCGTGGACCGGTCGATCACGACCCGGCCGTTCTCGAGGGGCTGGCGCAGCGCGTCGACGACCCCACGGTCGAACTCGGGGGCCTCGTCGAGGAAGAGGACGCCGCGGTGCGCCCGGGAGGCGGCACCGGGGCGCGGGATCCCGGACCCGCCCCCGAACAGGGCGGCCGCCGAGGCGGTGTGGTGCGGCGCCTCGAAGGGAGGGCGCCGGATCAGGGCGGTGCACCGCCCGGCGGCCCCGTTGAGCGAGTGGACGGCCGTCACCTCCATCGCGGCGTCGTCCTCGAGGTCCGGCAGCAGGCCCGGGAGCCGCTCGGCGAGCATCGTCTTGCCGGATCCTGGTGGGCCCACCATGAGCAGGTGGTGCCCGCCGGCGGCGGCGATCTCCAGGGCCAGGCGCCCGTCGGTCTGCCCGGCGACGTCGGCGAGATCCGGTGCGGCGCGGGGTGCGGGGTGGGTCCCCACGCCGTCCGTCCCGGGCAGGCCCGGCGCTGCCCCGCCCGGGACGGACCCGGCAGGTGCCGGCCGGCACAGACCGGCGGGATCGGCCCCGGCGCCGGCGAGCACGTCGGCGAGGCAGCGGAAGCCCTCCACCCGTGCGCCGGGGACCAGCCCCGCCTCCGCCGCGTTGGCCGCCGGGACGACGATCCGCTCGTGCCCGGCGCGCACGGCGGCCATGACCGCCGGCAGGATGCCGCGCACCGGCCGCAGCGCCCCGTCCAGGCCCAGTTCGGCCAGGAAGACGGTCCGTCCGGTTGCGGGCACGTCACCGGCGGCCTGCAGGGCGCTCATCACGATGGCGAGGTCGAAGAGGGATCCCCGCTTGGGCAGCGTCGCGGGGGTCAGGTTGACCGTGAGCTTGCGCGGGCTCAGGGGCATCCCGCTGTTGCGCGCCGCCGCCCGCAGCCGTTCCCTCGCCTCGTTGAGCGCGGCGTCCGGCAGCCCCACGATGGAGAAGGCGGGCAGGGTCTGCCCGATGTCCGCCTCGACCTCCACCATCGACCCGTCGAGCCCGACCAGGGCCACCGCCCAGGTGCGTGCGAAGCCCATCAGCGCACCCCGGTGGCGGGCGCGACGGGGTCCCGGGGGCGGCGCCCGGGGACGGGGAACGGAAGGGGACGACGACGGTGCATGGGAACCTCCTCGTTCCCAGACTGTGCCGTGCCGGCGGAGCGCGGCGGTGTCGCCCGCCCGACGGTGGAGAAGTCCGCCGGCTCAGGCCAGTTCGGCCCCGCTGGGGAGCGAGGGTGACGGCCCGGGCGTCGCGGCCGGTGACGGAGCGCCCGTGGAGGCCGTGGGGGTGGGTGTCGCCGTGGGGGACGGAGGGGGCGACGGAGCGGTGGTCGAGGCCGACGGCGCGGGCGTCGGCGTGGACTCCGGGCGCGGGGGCCAGTTCCAGCGCCTGGAGGTGCTCGGCGAGGGCGAGGCCGAGGCGCCGGCGGTGGCCCCGGGGGTGGCGACCTCGCCCCTGGCGGGGTTCTCGGCGGGAGGCATGGTCTCCTCCGGCGGTGGCGCGACCGGGGGAACGGGCGTCGGCGTGGGCTCCGGCGTCGGCTCCGCGGGAGGCATGACGGGAGGGACGACGGGAGGGATCACCGGGTCCACCGGCTGCTGGGGGTTCGCCGGTTCCACCGGCGGCTGCGGCGCCGCCGGCTCGGGCTCGGGCTCGGGGGCCGGTGCGGGTTCGGCCGGCACCGGCGCGGCAGGCACGCGAGGCGGCTGCGCGGCGGGACGGGCGGGTTCGGGTGCCGCCGGTGCCGGCGCCGGTTCCGCCTCGATCCGCTCCCGGGGCGCCGGCTTCGGCACCCCGGCCCGGTACTGGCGCTGCTCGGGCCCGTGCCCGACCGGGGCGGGGTCCTGTGACCGGTCGTTGGGGTACGGGGACAGCTCGATGTCGTCGAAGGTCTTCGGCAGCTTCTCGAAGTCGCCGACCATGAGCTCCCGGCCCGTGGCGCCGACCGGCACGGCGCCGGTGTACTGGGCGATCAGCTCGTGCGTGCGGGCGTCGAGCCGGGCGCCCTCCTGCGGGTCGAGGGGGGAGCCGTCGGCGCCCCAGAAGCCGCCCTCCCCGGAGCGGTTGGGGTCCCAGTCCGAGAGGACCTCGGCGACCGGCTCGAACGGGAACTGCCCGCCCTCGTGGCTGATCACCTTGAGGTCGTCGATCTGGACGGTGCGGGTGCCCTCGGTGTTGTCGATGTGCAGCTCCACGTAGACCACCGGCTCCACGCTCAGGTCCCGCCGCAGCTGCTCGACGTCGTCGTCGGGGGCCGGCACGGTGGGCAGGTCGAAGGTGATGACCGCGCCCTCGTCGGTGGTGAGGGCGTACGGGCCCGGGCTGAGACCGCTGGGCGCGGTGGTCACGGTGCCCGGCTGCGCGATCGCGTCGGGCTCCGGGGCCTTCAGCACGCCGCACCCGGTGGCGGTCAGCGCGACAGCCGCCGCGAGAGCCGCAGCGCGTCGTGGAGCGGCGAGCGGTCCCGCAGCGACCACAGCACACCTCCGTCGTTACTCCCGGTCATCGACGGTTCAACATTGGCACGTCGCACGAGGCATGTCACGCGGGCCCGGGCGCGCCGCGTCTCATTGGATCTGCCGCAGGACCTCGATCTCCGGCCCTCCGCCGTGTGCGAAAGTAATTGCAACGGCATCGACCCTGACCACCCGGGGGTCGCGGTCGTGGGCCCGCGCCCAGGCGGCCGCCAGGCGGTGCAGACGGACGATCTTCTGCCGCGTAATGGACTCGAACGGATGCCCGTACCGCAGGCTCGAGCGGGTCTTCACCTCGACGACGACCACCCAGCCCTCGTGCTCCGCGACGAGGTCGGCCTCCCCCCGCAGTCCGTCCCGGGAGGGCCGTGCGCGCCAGTTGCGCTCCAGGACGCGGTACCCCCGCGCCTCGAGGTGGGCGGCCGCCAGCTGCTCGCCGCGCGCGCCCAGTCCCTCGGACACGGGACACCTCCCTGCTCGGCGGCGCCGTCCCGGCGGCGGCCGGTCGGGTGCCCTCATCGTGCGCCCCGCCGGTCCCCCGCCGAGGGGCCCCAGGGGCCGTGTGCAGGGCGGATCAGGGGGCCGCGGGCCCCTCCGGCACGGGCCCGGCGGCACCCGGCACCGCGAAAGGGTCCGCGTGGGCGAGCTCCTCCACGTTGACGTCCTTGAAGCTCATGACGTGCACGTGCTTCACGAAGCGGGCGGAGCGGTAGACGTCCCACACCCAGGCGTCCTTGAGCTCCACGTCGAAGTACAGCCCGTTCTTCGTCTCGACCGGCTCGACCCGGACCGAGTTGGCCAGGTAGAAGCGGCGGTCCGTCTCCACCACGAACTGGAAGAGCCCGGCGACGTCCCGGTACTCGCGGTACAGCTGCAGCTCGAGGTCCGTCTCGAAGTTCTCGAGTTCTTCGGCGCTCATGTCGTCCCGTCTCCGATCGTGCTCGGCGCGGCCGCGGGCGGCGCCTGAGTGAGCCGCCAGCTGAGCCGGTGGTGCGGCGTGGTCCCGTGCTCCTCGAGGGCGCGGCGGTGCCGGACGGCGCCGTAGCCCTTGTTGCTGTCCCAACCGTACTGCGGCCAGCCCGCGGAGAGCTCGCCCATGACCCGGTCCCGCTCGACCTTCGCGAGCACGCTGGCGGCGGCGACGGACGCGCACGTCAGGTCGGCCTTGACGCGGGTCACGACCTGTCCGTCCCACCCGTGCACCGGGAGGCCGTCCGCCGTGGGCGGGGGGTCTCCGAAGAGCGTCCCGGCGCCGGGCTCCGAGAGCCAGTCGTGCGCGCCGTCGAGGAGCACGACGTCGGGCGGCGTCCCCCGCCGCGCCGCGGCCGCGATCGCCCGGTGTCCGGCCAGGCGCAGCGCGGCCGTCAGCCCGAGTCCGTCGATCTCCTGCGGCGAGGCGTGGCCGACGCCGGCGGCCGCGCACCAGGCGAGGATGCGGGGGACGAGCGCCTCTCGCCGTGCAGGGGTGAGCAGCTTGCTGTCCAGCAGCCCGGGGACCCCGCGCCCGGTCCCGGGTCGCAGGACGACCAGCCCGGCGGTGACGGGTCCGGCGAGGGCCCCGCGGCCCACCTCGTCCATCCCGCCGACGAGCCGCCCGTCCGGCTCCTGCATGGACCGCTCGACGACGAGCCCCGGGGCCCCGCCCCGGGGCGGCGCCGCGCGCCGGCCCGGCCGGGGCTCAGGAGCCACCGGCGGACCGGTCGGCGACGTCGGCGAAGACCTCGTCCGGGTTCTGCAGCAGCTGGAACCGGTCCAGCGGCCAGGCGATGACGAACGCGGTCCCGACGACGTCGTCGTGGCTGATGAACGCGCCGTTGTCCGCGATCTCGGCCAGGTGCACCCGGGCGTCGGCGGACGCGTCCCGGTGGTCGCCCAGCACGAAGTAGTGGTTCTCGGGGACCTCGACCTCGAACTCGAGCTCCGAGGGCGCGGACCCGGGGTGGAGGTACGCGTCCTGCTCCTCGAGGGCCTCCCCGTTGACGGTGACCCGCCCCGAGGCGTCGCAGCACGCCACGGTGTCGCCCCCGACCCCGATGACGCGCTTGATGAGGTGCTGGTCGGTGCGGTCGGGCAGCACGCCGACGAAGGCCAGGGCGTCGTAGACGGCGTCGGTCGGCCCGCCCCCGCTGTCGGGCTGGGCCGGCAGCCAGCCCTTGGCGTCCTCGAAGACCACGATGTCCCCGCGCTCGAGCGGGCCGAAGGTGGGCTCGAGCACGTTGACGAAGATGCGGTCGTTGAGCTGGAGGGTGTTCTCCATCGAGCCGGAGGGGATGTAGAACCCCCGCACCAACAGGGTCTTCACGACGAACGCGATGAGCACGGCCCAGACCAGCACGAGGAGGATCTCCCGCGCCGAGCCCCAGAAGGTGTCGGGGCGCTTCTTGCGGGAGCGCCGGTCGGAGGAGCGCCGGCCCGCGCGGCGCGACGACGCCTGGTCCGGCCCGTCCTCGGCGCCGTCGAGGGGTGCGCTGGCGCGCTCCGCGTCGGCGGTGGGCGCTGCCGGGACGGGAACGGCGGCGTCACCGTGGACGCCGTGGTTCTCCTGGGGCACGCCGTCGCCGGCGGGCTGGGTCCTGTCGGCCACTGCTCTCGTCCTTCCTGGGCGGACGCCTGTGGGCGTCCGGATCCGGATCCGTGCGGATCGCGTCAGAGCTGCCCGGCCCGGTCCCGGGGCCACAGAACAGCAATGGGTTCTCCGATGACCTTATCCGCTCGGACCAGTCCGCCACCGGGCGCGCCGAGCAGGCTGCGCGAGTCCACCGACACCGACCGGTGGTCGCCCATCAGCCAGAGCCTGCCCTCCGGGACCACCGCGGTGAACTCGACCTCGCTGGGCCGGTCCCCGTCGAGGACGTAGTCCTCGACGATCTCCTCGCCGTCGACCTCGAGGCGGCCGGAGGGACCGCAGCAGGCGACGGTGTCCCCGGGGGTGCCGACGACCCGCTTGAGGTACACGCTGTCCGAGCCGGTGAGCCCGCTCCACCGGCCGAGGGTCTGCAGGACCTGCACGGGCCACGGGTCGTCGCTGTGCAGCGGGGCGAAGCTGCCCCGCCCGTCGAAGACCACGAGGTCGCCCCGTTCGAGAGCGTCCTCGTCGACGAGCTTGCCCACGAGCACCCGGTCCCCCGGTTCGACCGTGGGCTGCATCGAGTCCGACCCGATCCAGTAGACGTCCAGCACGAAGGCGCGCAGCAGACCCGTGACCAGCACGGCCGCCAGGAGGGCGAGGACGACGGAACGCCAGCCCCGAGCACGGGGCTGGCGTTCTCGCCGAACGGCGTGGGACCCGGTGGCGCGGGGGTCCCGTGCGCGGGTTCCGGTGGACACCGAAGCGCGCGCTGTCCTACTTGCCGGACTTGCCGGACTTGACGGCCTTGCCGGACTTCGAGGACTTGGCCGTGGTGTTGTCGCGCTTCTCGCGGATGCGGGCGGCCTTGCCGTGGCGGTCGCGCATGTAGTAGAGCTTCGCGCGGCGGACGTCACCGCGGGTGACGACCTCGATCTTCTCGATGACCGGGGAGTGCACCGGGAAGGTGCGCTCCACGCCCACGCCGAAGGAGACCTTGCGGACGGTGAAGGTCTCGTGCACGCCGGCGCCCTGGCGGCCGAGGACGAAGCCCTTGAAGACCTGGACGCGGGAGCGGCTGCCCTCGACGATGTTGACGTGCACGTTGAGGGTGTCGCCCGGACGGAAGTCGGGGACGTCGCTGCGCAGCGACTTGGCGTCGAGCTGGTCGAGAATGTTCATGGTGACTCTCCTGGTGAACGCCGCAGGTCGCTCACGTGGGTCGGCACGGATCCGTGGTGGCGGGGCGGTGCCCGGTCCGGGTGCGGGATCCGCAAGACGTGGTGACGGGAGCCCTGTTCGGGGTCCCGGGTGTCCGGCTGTTGGTCGCTCATCCCCCTGCGGCAGGGGCGTGCCCAGCAGACACACAGCTGAACATTATGCCACAGGTTCCCCGGAGGCGCCGTCCCCGGCGCGCACCACGTGTCCGCCCGAGACGACCCACCCGGCCTCGGCCAGGACGGCGCGGTCCGCGCGGTCCAGGCCGGCGGGGTCGAGGGACGCGACGAGGTCGGGGCGGCGGGCGGCGGTGCGCTGCAGCTGGCGGTCCCGCCGCCAGCGGGCGATCCGGCCGTGGTGGCCGGAGAGCAGGACCTCGGGGACCGGCCGGTCCCGCCACAGCGCGGGCTTGGTGTAGACGGGGTACTCGAGCAGGCCGTCGGCGTGGGACTCCTCCACGAGGGACTCGGGGTTGCCGAGCACGCCGGGCACGAGGCGCCCGACGGCCTCGACCATGGCGAGCACGGCGACCTCCCCGCCGTTGAGGACGTAGTCGCCGAGGCTCATGGGGCGGACCTCGAAGTGCTCGCGGGACCAGTCGACCACGCGCTCGTCGATGCCCTCGTAGCGCCCGCACGCGAAGACGAGGTGCTCCCGCAGGGCCAGCTCGCGGGCGGTGGCCTGAGTGAAGACCTCACCGGCCGGGGAGGGCACGACCAGCACCGGCCGCTCCCCCGCCGGCGCGGGTCCGCCGCCGAGGACGGCGCCGAGCGCCGCGGCCCACGGCTCCGGCTTCATCACCATGCCGGCCCCGCCGCCGTAGGGGGTGTCGTCCACGGTGCGGTGCCGGTCGGTCGTGAACTCGCGCAGGTCCGTCACGGTCAGCTCGAGGAGGCCCTGCTGCCGGGCCTTGCCGATCAGGGAGAGGTCCAGGGCGGAGAGGTACTCGGGGAAGATGCTGACGACGTCGATGCGCATCAGCGCCCGCCCTCCGTCGCCTCGTCCGCGGGGTCCCCGGTGCCGGGGTTCACGGCGTCGCCGTTCCCGTCGTCGTCGTTCCCCTCGTCGGGCTTCCCGTCGTCGAGGCCGAGCTCGAGCAGCCCCGGCGGAGGGGTCACCACGACGAAGCCCCCCTCGGGGTCGACGACCGGGACGATCTCCTCGACGAAGGGGAGCACGGCCTCGCGCCGCCCCTCGTCGAGCTCGATCTCCAGCAGGTCCTGGACGGGCAGGGTGCGCAGCCCGGTGACCACGCCGATCCGCGGGCCCGACCCGTCCTCGGGGCCGGTGCGCACCTCGAGGTCGACCAGCTCGTGCTCGTACCACTCGTCGGACTCGGGGTCCTCCTCCAGCGCCTCGGCGTAGAGGTGGGCTCCGCGCAGGGTCTCGGCCCCGTTGCGGTCGGGGACCTCCTCGAGGGCCACCACGAGCACGGCCTTGTTCCAGCGCGCCCCGCGCACGGTGACCACGCCCTCGGGGGCGAGGGGGACGGACGGCTCGAGCAGCAGCCGGGCGCCGGGGGCGAAGCGCTCCTCCGGGGCGTCGGTGAACAGCTGCACGGTGACCTCCCCCCGGATGCCGTGGGGCTTGCCGACGCGGGCGACCTGGACCTTCATGGATCTCCTGGGGGTCGGCGGCCGGGTGGCCGCGGGGAGGGGTGCGGTGGCGGGGAAAAGCCGACGGTCCCCGCATCCGGTGCGGATGCGGGGACCGTGCGGGCGGCGGGACCGGACGCCGGGGCGCCCGGTGCGCGCCTCAGCGGGTGCGGTCGGTGTCGACGACGTCGATCCGGACCGGGCCGTCCTCGGCGAGTGCGCCCACGACGGTGCGCAGCGCCTTGGCCGTGCGGCCCTGGCGGCCGATGACCCGCCCGAGGTCGTCCGGGTGCACCCGGACCTCGAGGGTCTCCGACCGGCGCCCGCTCTTGACACGGACGTCGACGTCATCGGGGCTGTCCACGATCCCGCGGACCAGGTGCTCCAACGCGTCGGCGAGCATGACTACTCGGCCTTCTCGGCGTCAGCCGCGGGGGCGTAGTCGGACTCGGCACCGGGGGCGGCCGGCTCGGCCTTCTCGCCCTTGGGGGTGATCGCCTCGGGGACGATCACGGAGCCCTTGTCGGGGGCGACGAACTCGGCCTTGGGCTCGCGCGTCCGGAGGGTGCCCTCGGCGCCCTCCTCGCCCTTGAACCGCTGCCAGTCGCCGGTCACCTTCAGGATGGCGGCGACGGCCTCGGACGGCTGGGCGCCGACGCCGAGCCAGTACTGGGCCCGGTCCGAGACGACCTCGATGTAGGAGGGGTGCTCGGTCGGGTGGTACTTGCCGATCTCCTCGATGACGCGGCCGTCGCGCTTCTTGCGGGAGTCGACGACGACGACGCGGTAACGGGGATCGCGCATCTTGCCCATGCGCTTGAGACGGATCTTAACAGCCACTGGTGTGGACTCTCCTGGTTCTTGGATGAGGTGAACGCCCTGGTCTCGCTCCCGTGGGGCGGGCCGGTCACAGGGGTTCTGTGGACACGAGAAACGTGCGGCGAGAGGGACCGCACGCATCGAGTACCCGTCCAGTATGCCAGACGCCGTCAAGTCCGGCGTCCGGCGGCGCGCTGCCCGCTCACTGCTCGAGGCGTGCGGCCTCCCGCCACGTGAGGGAGCGTCCGCCCTGGAACACGGCGCGCTGGTAGATCCGCTCCCCGAGGCGCAGCAGCACCCAGGCCGCGGCGAGGGCCAGCGCGAGGGACAGCACGGGCTGCCACCAGGCGACGCCGCCGTCCAGCATCCGGATGGGCATCGCCACCGAGGAGACGACCGGGACGAAGGACGCGGCCGTGAGCCACGCGCCCTCGGCGTAGAGGCCCACGAAGAGGGCTCCGACGAGCACCGTCATGATCGGCCCGGTGCTCGTCTGGAGGTCCTCGGAGCGGGAGGCCAGGGAGCCGAGGACCGCCCAGACGGAGGCCTGCGCGGCGAAGCCCGCCACGAAGAAGGCCACGAACCAGCCGGACGCGGCGAGGATCCAGCCGACGTCCGCGGCGGCGCCCGTGACGTTGACGCCGACGAGGCCGACCGCGGCGTAGAGCCCGATCTGGCCGAACGCGAGCAGGGAGTTGCCGAGCACCTTGCCGTAGAGCAGCTGCCGGACGGGGACGGCGGTGGCCAGGATCTCCACGACCCGGTTCTGCTTCTCCTCGAGCACGGAGTTGGCGATGGCCATGCCGAAGAGGATGGCGGCCAGGTAGAACAGGAACGCGAAGACGAAGCCCACCACGAGCCGTGCGGGGCCGCGGTCCTGTCCGCCGGACAGCAGCTCGGTGCGCACCTCGGCACCCGCGGTCAGCTCCTCGGCGGTCGTCCCGGCGGCCCGGGCGCCGGCCGCCAGCATCTCCGCGGCCACCGCGTCCTCGAGGACCCGCGCGAGGGCGGGGTCGACGTCGTCCTGGCCGACCACCGTCCACCCGTCGAGGTCCCGCAGCAGGGCGGCGTCGGCGGTCCCGTCGGCCACCGCCTCGCGGGCCGCGTCCGGGGAGTGGGCGGAGTGCACGGTGAGGGTGTCCTCGCCGCGCTCGGCCAGCTCCTGCGCGGCCCGCGCCGCGACGGGCGCCGCGTCGGGCGCCGCGGTCGCCAGGACGTGGTCGGCGGCCCGGCCTCCGAACAGGGCGGAGGCGGCGATCGAGGCGGCCACGAGGAGCACCGTGACCACCGTGGAGAGCAGGAAGGACCGGTCCCGCAGCTTGACGGAGATCTCGCGGGACGTGACGATCCACCAGGGACGGGCTGCGGGCGGGCGGGCGCTCATCGGGTGACCTCCCGGTAGACGTCGGACAGGGAGGGCACGATCTCGGCGAACTCCAGGAGCCCGCGGGGCACGGCGGTCTCCAGGACGCGGCGGCGGGCGGCGGCGTCCGCGAGCTCGAGCACCGCGGCGGGTCCGTCGACGTCGACGACGCGCAGGCCCGGCAGGTCCCGCACCCAGCCGGCGTCCTGCTCGCAGCGCAGCCGGTGCCGGCGGGGACCGGTGCGGCGCAGGTCCTCGGCCGTGCCGGAGGCCAGGACCCGGCCGCCGGAGAGGACGACCAGGGAGTCGCAGAGCCGGTCGACGAGATCGAGCTGGTGGCTCGAGAAGAGCACGGGCACGCCCTGGGCCGTGTGCTCGCGCAGCAGCTCGACCATGGAGTCCACCGCCACGGGGTCCAGGCCGGAGAACGGCTCGTCCAGCACCAGGGCGGCGGGCCCGTGCAGGAGCGCGGCGGCGACCTGCACCCGCTGCTGGTTGCCGAGGGAGAGGGACTCCAGCCTGTCCTTCCCGCGCTCGGCCAGGCCGAAGCGCTCCAGCAGCCGCCCGGCCTCCGCGAGGGCGTCCCGGCGGTCCATGCCGTGGAGCCGGCCGAGGTAGCCGAGCTGGTCGAGCACCGGCTGCTTGGGGTAGAGCCCCCGCTCCTCGGGCATGTACCCGAAGCGGGCCCGGTCCGCCGCGGTGGCGGGACGGCCGTCCCACAGGACCTCGCCGGCGGAGACGCGCAGCACGCCCATCAGCATCCGCATGGTCGTGGTCTTGCCCGCGCCGTTGGCGCCGACGAAGCCGGTCATCCGGCCGGGCTCGACCCGGAAGGAGACGTCCTCGACCACGGTGCGGCCCCCGAAGGACCGGCTCAGGCCCCGCGCCTCCAGGACGTGCCCCTCGGGGCGGCTCCGGAAGCGGGTCGTGGTCGCGGCGGGGGTGGTGCTGGTGCTCATGGGCCCGGGTCCTCTCGGGGTGCGTCCTCCCGGTGGGTGCCGGGCGGCTCGTGGTCAGCCTACGAACGCGGGGGCCCCGGCGGATCCCCACCCGGGCGGATTGCGGGCGCCCCGGGGAGCGGGTCGCGGCCGGCGGCCTCCGTCCCGGGGCGGAGCCCGCTCAGTCGACGAGGCCTGCCCGGTGGGCGAAGACGACGGCCTGCACCCGGTCCCGGGAGCCCGTCTTGGCGAGGATGTTGGACACGTGCGTCTTGACGGTGGCGGACCCGAGGAACAGCCGCTGGGCGATCTCCGCGTTGGACAGCCCGTCCGAGACCAGCAGCAGCACCTCGTGCTCCCGCTCGGTGAGGGACTCGACGACCCGGCGCCGGGCGGGGTCGGACGGCGGGGGGTCGGCCGGCGCGGGAACGGCCTCGGGGGCGGGGGCCGGGGCGTCCGCGGTCAGGGCCCGGATGACGCGCAGCGTGGCCTCGGGGGCGAGCAGCGCGTGGCCTCCGGCCACGGCGCGCACGGCCTCCACGAGGTCGTCCGGGTCGGCGTTCTTCAGCAGGAACCCGCTGGCCCCGGCGGCGAGCGCGTCGAAGAGGTAGTCCTCGCGGTCGAACGTGGTGACGATCACGACCTTCGCGCACCCGGTCCCGACGATCCGGCGGGTGGCCTCGATGCCGTCCATGACCGGCATCTGCACGTCGAGCAGGGCCACGTCCACGGCCCCGCCGCGGGCGGCGGCGACGGCCTGCGCGCCGTCGGAGGCCTGGGCCACGACCTCGATGTCGTCCTCCACGGACAGGACCATGGCGAAGCCGGAGCGCACGAGGGCGTGGTCGTCGGCGAGCAGGACACGGATCATGCCTCCGATCCTCGCAGAATCCCGTCCGAGGCGCCGGAGGCGGCGCCGGCGGCCGCGTCCGGGGCGTCCTCCCCGGTGCCGCCGGGGGGCAGGGGGCAGCGGGTGCGGACCCGCCAGCCGGGCCGGCCGGAGCGCGGCCCGATCTCCGCCTCGCCGCCGTGCAGGCGGACGCGCTCGCGCAGCCCCTGGAGGCCGAACCCGGTGCCGGCGGTGCCGCGGCGGGGCGAGCCGTCGTCGAGGACCTCGAGCTCGAACCACGGCTGCCCCTCCGGGCCGCGGCCGGTGCGCAGGGTGACGGACGCGGTGCCGGCCGTGGAGTGGCGGATCACGTTGGACAGGGACTCCTGGGCGCACCGGAAGACGGACAGGCCGAGGGCCGGCGGGATCCTGTCCAGGTCACCCGGGACGGCCTCGACGGTGCGGACGTCCACCGCGAGCCCGTTGTCCGCGTGCCGGCGGGCGAGGGCTGCGATGTCGGCGAGGCCGGGGTCCGGCCGGCGCGCGGCGTCGGGGGCGCCTCCGCCGGGGCCCGGGGCGCCCTCCTCGCCCTCGGCGCGGAGCACGCCGAGCAGCTGGCGCATCTCCCCCACGGCGGTCCGGCTGGACGTCTCGATCGTGCGCAGGGCGGTGGTGGCGGCGGCGGGGTCACGGTCCAGGACCTTGCGCGCGGCCCCCGCCTGGATGCCGATGACGGACACGTGGTGGGCGACGACGTCGTGCAGCTCCCTGGCGATGCGCAGCCGTTCGTCGACGACGGCGCGGCGGGCGATCTCGGCGGACTGCTCCCGGATCCGCTGCGCCTGGGCCGCGAGGCGGTGCTGCTGCAGCGCGGCCCGCCAGGACGCGCGCCCGGCCAGCACCGCCCCGCCGAAGTACACGGCGTTCACGATCAGGGTGTACACCGCGTAGGACGGCAGCTGGGGCAGCGGCCCGTCGACCTCGCCCAGACCGGAGAGGAAGTCCGCGTAGGCGTTGGTGATGGTGAAGGCGCCGAGCAGCCACAGCCCCATGGTGCCCACGACCACCGACATGGCGACCCACAGGGCCTGGCGGTCGCGCGACCAGGCGACGGCGGCGTAGAGGGCCGCGAAGTAGGCGCCCTGGAAGGGCAGCGTCATGGCGGCCGTGGGGCTCGCGTAGGTCAGGCCCAGGAACAGGGCGGAGGACGCGACCACGACCGGCAGCGGGTAGCGACGGCGCACGGCGAGGGGCACCACGATGAGCACGGTGCTGAGGTAGAAGCGCCAGGGCTCGTCCCCCTCGGCGAGCCCCGCGTAGCTGTGCAGCAGCACGGAGGCGAGGAGGGTGACGAGCAGGAAGCCCAGGGCGGCCAGCACGTCGTTGCGCCGCTGGGCCGCCGTGGGCGCGGGCCGGGACCAGAACGGGTCCTCGGGGTCGTTCAGCCAGGCGGTGACGCGCACCGCGAGCGGAGCGCGCCGGACGGGGGCCGGGTCCGGTCCCGCGTCCGGGTCGGTGTCCGGGTCGGTGGTGGGTCGGGTGTGCACGCCCCCACGGTAGCCCGCGGCGGCGGCGCGGGACTTCCGCCCCGCGGGGGATCCTGCGGCGGCGCTCAGCCGCGGTGCAGGCCGAAGAAGCGGCGCAGGCGCGCTCGCGAGCCGGGGGCTGCGGAGGGCTCGGGGAGCTGGGCGGTGGGCCCGGGGGCCGCGGGCCGCTCCTCGTTCCGCCGGCGGCGCGCGCCGCGCAGGGCGGCGTAGTAGGCGCTCTCCGCGGCGGCGTCCGCGAGCAGCGCCGCGGAGAGGGTGCCGAGCACGCGCGCCCCGGCCCCGCCGCGCCGGGCCGCGCCGGCGAGCCCCACCCCGAGGGCCGTCTCGGTGCCGGCGACGGCCAGCAGCAGCTCCGGGCGGCGGACGAGCGCCCGCTGGTACCGCGCGAACAGCCCGTCGCCGGTGGGCTCGGTGGTCATCCCCCGCAGCAGGGCCGAGCCCACGCCCGTGGGCTCGTAGTGCTCGGCGCCCTCGGTGGCCGTGAGCTCCCGGTGGCCCTCGACGACCTTGGCGGCGAGCACGGGCAGGCCCAGCAGCTGCAGGACGGACTCCAGGACCAGGTCGGTGGACTCCCCCAGCACGTAGTTGCGCAGCCGGTTGGTCTCGGCCGGGTCCAGGTCGAAGACGGAGGCCACGGACTCGATCTGCAGGTCCGAGGTGCCGCCGGAGCACAGCCGGACGAGGTCGCGCTCGAACCGGGCGGCCGGCGTCTGCTCGGCCTCGACGGACACGCCGCCCGCGGGGAGCCAGTCGGGGCCCCACTCGAGGGCGCACACGGCGTCGGCCGCATCGAGGTCGGTGACGGACGCCGGGTCCTCCCCCGCGAGCAGGACCTCGAAGGAGCGGGTGGCCCCGTCCGAGGACAGCGCCACGGCGGTCTCGGCGAGACCGGTGCGCACGGCCCAGAAGTCGACCTCGGCGTCGAAGACCACCACGGACCAGCCGTGCCGGGACACGGCGGTGAAGCCGGTGCCGGACAGGGCCGCCAGCACGGGCAGCTCGGGGGCGTCCAGGTGCACGAGCAGCACCCGGCGCAGCCCCGGGTGCTCGGGCTGGAGCTGCTGGCCGGTCATCCGCACAAAGGTCTCGGAGAGCTCGTCGAGGGTGCAGCCGGGCTGCACGGAGCCGTCCTCGGCCCCCTGCGCCAGCCGGCCCTCGGCGTCGGCGAGGAACATCAGCTGCGTGGCCCGGGGGCCCTCGGCGTAGGCGCTGATCAGGCGGTGGTGGGCGATGACCTTGCGCATCCCCTCGCAGGTGGGGCGCGGCCCGGGTCCTTCGGACGCGGTGTCCTCCGTCGCGCACAGCACCGTGGCCGGGACCAGGTCCCACGCGGAGGTGGGGGATGCGATGTCGTCGGCGGGGAGTGAGGTCATGGCGTCCATGCTACGCCGTCGCCGGGGCCGGGCCGGGGGCCCGGGGCGTGCGCCCGGTGGCCCCGGGGCGCTCAGCGGGGCCCGTCGACGAGCTCGGCCGTGGTGCCGTCCTCGAGGGCGGCCAGGCCCGCCCGCAGGCGGCGGGCCAGTCCGGGCCGCAGGTACCGGTCCAGGTCCTCCGGCGCCGTCCAGCGGTGGCTGAGCAGCTCCTCCTCCTGGATCGTGATGGGCGTGTCGGCGCCGATGACGCCGCCGTCGTAGACGAAGGAGACCGAGTCCCCCCACAGGCCCATCGCCACGCCGTGGTGGACGACGAGCAGCCGGCCCTCGGGCAGGTGCAGGCCGACCTCCTCGACGACCTCGCGGAAGCACCCGGTGCGGGGGTCCTCCCCCGCCTCGACGGTGCCTCCGGGCACGGTCCAGTCGGACTTGTAGTTGGGCTCCACGAGGAGCACGCGGCCCTCGGGGTCCCGGATGAGGGCCTCCGCGGCGAGGCGGCGGGTGGGCAGCGAGTCGACGAACTGCTTCAGCTCGGTCTCGGACAGGTAGGAGCTCACGGCGCGATCACTGCCCCAGGAACTTCTCGAAGCCCTTGGGCAGGTTCAGGTCCGCGGGGTCCGGCTGCCCCGGTGCCGCGCCGAACGCCGATCCGGCGGGCGCCTTCTGCTTGCGCTGCTGCTCGAGGGCCGCGTTCTCCTGCGCCCGCTTGGCGGGGTTGCCGGAGCGGGACCCGCCCTTCTTCGCGGCGCCCTTGCCCTTGCCCTTCTTCGGGCCGCCGCCCGCACCGGGCATGCCGGGGATGCCGGCGGGCATGCCGGGCACGCCCTTGCCCTGGGCCAGGCGCTTCATCATCTTCTGCGCCTGGGCGAAGCGCTCCATGAGCTGGTTCACCTCGGAGACGGTGACGCCCGAGCCCTTCGCGATGCGGGCGCGGCGTGAGCCGTTGATGATCTTGGGCGCGACCCGCTCGTGCGGGGTCATGGACCGGACGATGGCCTCGACGCGGTCGATCTCGCGCTCGTCGAAGTTCTCGAGCTGCTCGCGCATGCCGGCGGCGCCCGGCATCATCATGAGCATCTTCTTCATCGACCCCATCTTGCGCAGCTGCTGCATCTGCGCGAGGAAGTCCTCGAAGGTGAAGTCCTCCTGGTCGGTGAACTTCCGGGCCATCTTCTCGGCCTCGTCGCGGTCCCACTGCTTCTCGGCCTGCTCGATCAGCGTGAGGACGTCGCCCATGTCGAGGATGCGGGACGCCATGCGGTCCGGGTGGAACTGCTCGAAGTCGTCGACGTTCTCCCCGGTGGAGGCGAACATGATGGGCTTGCCGGTCACGGAGGCCACGGACAGCGCGGCGCCGCCGCGGGCGTCGCCGTCGAGCTTGGACAGGACCACGCCGGTGAAGTCGACGCCCTCGTTGAAGGCCTGGGCCGTGTTCACGGCGTCCTGGCCGATCATGGCGTCGATGACGAAGAGCACCTCGTCGGGCCGGACGGCGTCGCGGATGTCGCGGGCCTGGTCCATGAGGGCCTCGTCGATGCCCAGGCGGCCGGCGGTGTCCACGATGACCACGTCGTGCAGCCGCGCGCGGGCCTGGGCCACGCCGTCCCGGGCGACCTGCACGGGGTCGCCCGTGGGGTCGTCGAACTCCGAGGTGGTGCCCGGGTGCGGGGCGAAGACCGGCACGCCGGCGCGCTCGCCCACGACCTTGAGCTGGGTGACCGCGTTGGGCCGCTGGAGGTCGGAGGCCACGAGCAGGGGGCGGTGGCCCTGGCCCTTGAGCCACTTGCCGAGCTTGCCGGCCAGGGTGGTCTTGCCGGCGCCCTGGAGGCCGGCGAGCATGATGATCGTGGGCCCGGTCTTGGCCATCCGGATCCGGCGGGTCTGGCCTCCGAGGATGTTCTGCAGCTCCTCGTTGACGATCTTCACGACCTGCTGGCCGGGGTTCAGCGCCTCGGAGACCTCGAGCCCGAGGGCGCGCTCCTTGACCGCGGCGGTGAACTCCCGCACGACCGGCACGGCGACGTCGGCGTCGAGCAGGGCGCGGCGGATCTCCCGCACGGTGGCGTCGACGTCCGCCTCGGTCAGGCGTCCCTTGCCTTTGAGGTTCTTGAAGGTGGCGGTCAACCGGTCGGACAGTGAATTGAACACGGGTCGAAAGCTGCTTTCGTCGAGGGAGGCGGCCGGTGCCCCGCGGTCTGCGCCGCGGGCCGCGGCCCGGCCCGGTGTGGCGGGTCAGTGTCCAAGGTTAGCAACTCCGGGCGGCGCGGGGCCCGCCCCGTCGCCGTGCGGGGACGACGACGGCCGGCCCCCTCCCGGTGGAGGGGGCCGGCCGTCGGGACGGGTGGGGTCAGAGCGCCGTCTCGTCGCGCTCGCCGGTGCGCACGCGCACGGCCTGGTGCACGTCGGTGACCCACACCTTCCCGTCACCGGCGCGGCCGGTGTTCGCGGAGGAGACGATGACGTCGACGATGTCCGTGGCCTGGTGGTTGTCCACGAGGATCTCGACCCGGACCTTCTCGAGCAGGTCCACCGTGTACTCCGCGCCGCGGTAGACCTCGGTGTGCCCGCGCTGCTGCCCGTAGCCGTGCACGTTCTGGACCGTCATGCCCTGGACGCCGTAGGACTCGAGGGCGGACTTGATGTCCTTGAACTTCTCGGGGCGCACGATCGCGGTGACGAGTTTCATGGAAGGGATGCCTTTCGTGAGGAGGGAATGCGCCGGCGGTCGCCGCACGGCTCAGCTGTGCACCGGCTCGGAGCGACCGGGCTCGAAGGACGAGGCGTCCTCGCCCGCGGCGTGCCGGCCGGGGCTGAAGGAGCCCGTGGCGTCCCCGGCCAGGGCGTAGCCGGACTCGGCGTGCTGGGTGATGTCGATGCCGTCGATCTCGTCCCGCTCCGTGATCCGGAAGCCGATGGTCTTGTCGATCGCGATGGCGATGACGAAGGTGAGCACGGCGCAGTACAGGACAGAGACCAGCACCGCGACGACCTGGGTGAGCAGCAGGCCGAAGCCGCCGCCGTAGAACAGGCCCGCGGTGCCCTCGGAGGGCAGCGCCACGAAGCCCAGGGCCACGGTGCCGACGATGCCGGAGACGAGGTGCACGCCGATGACGTCCAGGGAGTCGTCCATGCGCAGCCGGTACTTCAGGCCCACGGCGAGGGCGGAGCAGATGCCGGCCACGAAGCCGATCACGATCGCCCAGACCGGGGAGACGTTGGCGCAGGCCGGAGTGATGGCCACGAGCCCGGCCACGGCGCCGGAGGCGGCGCCCAGGGAGGTCGCGTGCTTGTCGCGGATGCGCTCGGTGAGCAGCCAGCCCAGCATGGCCGCGGAGGGGGCCACGAGGGTGTTGATCCAGATGAGGCCGGCCTGCTCGGCGGTGCCCGCGGCACCGGCGTTGAAGCCGAACCAGCCGAACCACAGGATCGCGGCGCCGAGCATCACGAGCGGCAGGTTGTGGGGGCGCTGGCTCGGGTCCTTGCCGAAGCCCTGGCGGGCGCCGACGATCATGATGAGGATCAGCGCGGCCACGCCGGCGTTGATGTGCACCACGAGGCCGCCGGCGAAGTCGATGGCCTCGCCGATCGCGGAGCCCACGGCGCCGTCCTCGGTGAGCAGCCCGCCGCCCCAGACCATGTAGGCCAGGGGGGCGTAGACGAGCGTGGCCCAGACGGGCACGAACACGGCCCAGGCGCCGAAGCGGGCCCGGTCGGCGATCGCCCCGGAGATCAGGGCGACGGTGATGATGGCGAAGGTCCCGCCGTAGGCGGCGCCGAGGAGGTCCTCGGTGCCCATGATGTCGGCCAGGGCGAAGGACGGCACGGGGCTGCCCGTGAGTCCGCCCAGCAGCGGGTCCCCGCCGCTCATGGAGTAGCCCCACAGGACCCACACCACGGAGACGAACGCGATGGAGATGAAGCTCATCATCATCATGTTCAGGACGCCCTTGGCGCGGGTCATCCCTCCGTAGAACAGGGCCAGTCCGGGGGTCATGAAGAAGACCAGGGCTGCCGCCACGATCGTCCACACGTGTCCAGCGGTGATTTCCACGATGTGCACCTCTCTCTGAAGCTTGTCAGGTCACCGGTGCCACTGGCCCGTTCCCCGAGGGGCCGTCCGGTGCTCACCGTTCACTGTCGAGTCTCCGAGAGAGATGTTTCGCCTGCCGCCGCGCGGGGTTGCGGACATGTTTCACGCCCGCCGCCATGGTTACGAGCACGTGAACTACGGCGGGCGTGTGGGGGAAAAGGGGGACGGATCAGTCGAGCAGGGCGTCCACGAAGCTCTCGGGCTCGAAGGGCGCGAGGTCGTCGGGTCCCTCGCCGAGGCCGATGAGCTTGACCGGCACCCCGAGGCTCTTCTGGATGGCGACCACGATGCCGCCCTTGGCGGTGCCGTCCAGCTTGGTGAGGACGATGCCGGTGACGTCGACCACCTCGGCGAAGACCCGCGCCTGGGTCATGCCGTTCTGCCCGGTGGTCGCGTCGATGACGAGCAGCACCTCGTCGACCGCGGCGGCCTTCTCCACGACCCGCTTGATCTTCCCGAGCTGGTCCATCAGCCCCGCCTTGTTCTGGAGCCGGCCGGCGGTGTCGATCATCACGACGTCCACCTCGTGCTCGATGCCGGCGGTCACGGCGTCGTAGGCCACCGAGGCGGGGTCGGCGCCCTCGACGTGCGAGCGCACGGTGGGCACGCCCACGCGGGCGCCCCAAGTGGAGAGCTGGTCGGCGGCCGCGGCGCGGAAGGTGTCCGCGGCGCCGAGCACCACGTCCTTCTCCTCGGCGACGAGCACGCGCGCGAGCTTGCCCACGGTGGTGGTCTTGCCCACGCCGTTGACGCCCACCACGAGGACGACGGCGGGGACCGGCCCCTTTCGCTCCACGGCCAGGGACCGGTCCATCGACGGGTCGACCAGCGCGAGGAGCTCCTCCCGGAGCATGGCCTTCACGTGGGCGGGGTCGTTGGTGCCCTCGACCTTGACCCGGCGCTGGAGGGCCTCGACGAGGGCCATGGACGAGTCGGTGCCGAGGTCGGCGAGCAGCAGCGTCTCCTCGATCTCGTCCCACACGTCCTGGTCGATGCGGTCGCGCGAGAGCAGGGCCAGCAGGCCCTTGCCGAAGACGTTGTTGGACCTGGCCAGCCGCCCGCGCAGCCGCGCCATCCGGGACGCGGCGGACTCGGGGCGGTCGAGGGCCGGCCGGGTGTCGGCGGGCGGGACCGGAGCGGTGCCGGGCTCCAGGTCCCCGGGGGCCGCGACGGGGCCGCCCTCGAGGTCGTCGGGGTCCCGGGTGGAGGGGTAGCCGCCGCGGGGCGCCTTGGGCCCCCGCAGCAGGACCAGCCCGAGCAGACCGAGGACCACGACGGCGATGAGCACGTATGCGAGAACGGGTATCGAATCCACGTCGCCCAGCTTCTCACACCGCCCGGTCCCCGGGCCGGGGGCCGCGGGGCCGGGCCGCCGCCCGGGGTCCTAGACTCGACGGGTGCCTGTCCAGCCCGCCGCCGCCGCGCCCGAGCGCGACCGCGTTCCCCAGCAGATCACGGTGCTCATCGCCGCCGCCTTCGTCATCGCGATCGGCTACGGCATCGTGGCCCCGGTGCTCCCCCAGTTCGCCACGACCTTCGGGGTCGGGGTGGCCGCGGCCTCGGCCGTGGTCAGCGTCTTCGCCGTGGCCCGCCTCCTCTTCGCGCCGGCGGGCGGGCGGATCCTCAACCGGATCGGCGAGCGCCCGACCTATGTGACCGGCGTGCTCATCGTCGCGCTGTCCTCCGCGGCCACCGCCTTCGCCCAGACCTACTGGCAGCTGCTGCTGTTCCGGGGCCTCGGCGGGATCGGCTCGGTGATGTTCACGATCTCGGCGATGGGGCTGATCGTGCGGCTGGCGCCGCCGCGGATGCGCGGGCGCGTCTCGGGCTACTACGCCTCTGCGTTCCTGGTGGGCGGGGTGCTCGGCCCCGTGGTCGGCGGCCTGCTCGCCGGCTTCGGCATGCAGGCGCCGTTCCTGATCTACGCGGTGTCGCTGCTGGTGGCCGTGGCCGTGGTGCACTTCCGGCTCAAGGACGAGGTGCTCGGCGCCGGCGCGGACCGCCGGAACCAGCCGGTGATGACCGTGGCCGAGGCGCGCCGGGTGGGGGCCTACCGCTCCGCCCTGGTCTCCAGCTTCGCCAACGGGTGGACCGCCCACGGGATCCGGGTGGCCCTCGTGCCGCTGTTCGCGGTGGCCGTGCTGGGGGCCGGCCCGGCCGTGGCCGGCCTGGCCCTGGCGGTCTACGCCGCGGGCAACGCGATGACCCTGCCGGTCACCGGCCGGCTCACGGACCGGTTCGGGCGCAGGCCGCTCGTGCTCTCGGGCCTGGTGCTCAACGGGGTCGCGACCATGGGGCTGGGCCTGGTCCAGGACGTCCCGTGGTTCGTGGTCCTCTCGCTCGTGGCCGGGATGGGCTCCGGGACCCTGAACCCGGGCCAGCAGGCGACCGTGGCCGACGTCATCGGACCGGACCGGGCCGGCGGACCGGTGCTGGCCCGGTTCCAGATGAGCGCCGACGCCGGGCAGATCCTCGGCCCCGTGGTGGCCGGTGCGCTGGCGGACGCCGCGGGCTTCGGCTGGGCCTTCGGGGTCTCCGGGGCGATCATGCTGCTGGCCGCCGGGGCGTGGCTACCGGTGCGGGACACGATGGAGCGGCCCGAGACCCCGCCCGTGCGCGGCGCCGGGCAGTAGCGCCCCGGACACGAGCACGGCGGGCTCAGCGCAGTTCGGCGAGCCGCTGCCCGATCACGGTGGTCACGCCGTCCCCGCGCATCGCGACCCCGTAGAGGGCGTCGGCGATCTCCATGGTCCGCTTCTGGTGGGTGATGATGATCAGCTGCGAGGTCTCCTGCAGCTGGCGGAAGATGCTCAGCAGCCGCCCGAGGTTGCGGTCGTCGAGGGCCGCCTCGACCTCGTCCATGACGTAGAAGGGCGAGGGGCGGGCCTTGAAGATCGCCACGAGCAGCGCGATCGCCGTCAGCGACCGCTCCCCGCCGGAGAGCAGGGACAGCCGCTTGATCTTCTTGCCGGCCGGGCGCGCCTCCACGTCGATCCCGGTGCTGAGCATGTCTGTGGGGTCGGTGAGGCGCAGCCGGCCCTCCCCGCCCGGGAACAGGGTGGCGAAGACGCCCTCGAACTCCCGGGCGGTGTCGGCGTAGGCCTCCGCGAAGACGCGCTCCACGTGCTCGTCGACGTCGCGGATGATGCTGCGCAGGTCCTGCCGCGAGCGCTTGAGGTCCTCGAGCTGCTCGGCCAGGAAGCGGTGGCGCTCCTCGAGGGCGGCGAACTCCTCCAGCGCCAGCGGGTTCACCCGCCCCAGGGAGGCGAGCTCCTTCTCGGCCCGGCGCAGCCGCGCCTCCTGCTGGGCGCGCACGTAGGGGGCGCCTCCCGCGGCCTCGGCCGGGTCGCCGGACGCGACGCCGAACAGGGCGTCCTGGCCGTCCTCGGCCGCCGCCGGCGCGTCGTCCTGCGGCGCCCCGGGGCCGCGGTCGGAGCCCGCGCCGGCGCCGGGTTCGGGGTCGAGGTCGGGGTCGGGGATCAGCAAGTGCGGCCCGTAGTGCTCCACGAGCGCGTCCGGGGTGAGCCCCAGCTCCTCGAGGGAGCGGTCCTCCAGGGCCTGGATCCGGGCGCGCTGCTGGGTGCGGGCCAGCTCGTCCCGGTGCACGGAGTCGGTGAGCCCGGCGAGCCGCGCGGCGAGCCGGTCGTTGGCGGCGCGCAGGTCCGTCAGCTCCGCGTCCAGCCCGGCGCGGACGGCCTCGGCCCGGTCCCGCTCCGCGGCGGCGACCGCCGCGGACGCCGCCACGAGCTCGAGCAGCTGCTCGGCGCCGGCGAGCACCGCCTCGGCGTTGCGGGCCTGGATCCGGCGGCGCCGGGCCCGCCGCTCCGCCTCCTCCCGCGCCCGGCGCTCGACGGCGGCGGCCCGCTCCTGGGACGCGGCCCGGTTGCCGAGGGCCCGGGCCTGCTCCTCGAGGGAGCGCAGGGCGAGCCGGGCCTCCGTCTCCGCGGTGCGGGCCGTCGTGGCGGTCCGGTGCAACTCGTCGCGGCGGGCGGCGGCCTCGAGCTGGACGGTCTCGGTGTCCTCCTCGCCGTGCTCCTCGGCGGCCCCGAGCCGCTCGGCGGCCTCGCGCAGCCGCTCCTGCTCCCGGGCCAGGTGCTCCCGCGCGGCCGCGACCTGCTCGTCGTAGCGCCGGGTCTCCGCCTCGGCCGAGTCCAGCACGGCCCGGACCCGGGAGAGCTCGGACGCGGCCCGGTCCGCCGTGCGCTCGGCGGCGCGCAGCAGCCCCGCGGTCTCCTCGGCGGCCCGGCGGGCGGCGTCCCGCGCCGCGGCCGCCGCGCCGGAGGCGGCCCGCGCCCGGTCGAGGGCCGCGCCCAGCTCGGCCCGCTCCGCCTCGGCGGCCTCGGCCGCGGCGCGGGTCTCGAGCGTGCCGGCCGCCTCCGCGGCGCCGCCCCAGGCGCTGCTGCCCGTGAACACGTCGCCGCCCCGGGTGACGGCCGTCAGCTCGGGCCGGTCGGCCACGATCCGGGCGGCCGTGGCGGCGTCCTCCGTGAGCACGGTCGCAGCCAGCAGGGCCCGGACGGCGGCCGCTCCGCGCCGCGCGTCGTCGTCGCCCGGGCCGGCGCCCTCGCCGTCCCGCAGCACCGCGGCGGCGGGCCGGACCCCGGGACGGTCGGGGAGCGCCGGGGCGGGGCCGGACCGTTCCGGGGCGCCGGCGGCCACCAGCAGGTGCACCCGGCCCACGCCGTCGGCGCGCAGGGACTCGAAGACGGAGACGGCCGCGCCGTGGGAGCGCACGGCGAGGGCCTCGGCGAAGGGGCCCATGGCGGCGGTGACCGCCCGCTCCCAGCCGGGCTCGACGTCGACGAGGTCGACGACGGCGCCGAGCACAGCGTCGGCGTGCCCGTCGAGGACCGCCGCGGAGCCGTCGGGCTGGCGCAGGGCGGCGCGCAGGGTCTCGGCGCGGGCGCGCTGGGCGTCGTGGGCGCGCAGCAGCTCCTGGGCCGCGGCCTCGGCCTCCCGAGCGGCGGCGCGGGCGCCGGCGGCGGCCTCGGCGTCCTGCTCGTGGCGGGCGCGGGCCCGTTCGGCGGCGCCGGCCGCGTCCTGGGCCGCGAGCGCCAGGCTGTCCGCCTCGGCGCCGGCCTGCACCCGGCGCCGCCCGGCGTCCGCGTGGGTGGTGTGCAGGCGGGAGAGCTCGTTCTCGGCCGCCTCGACCCGGGAGCGGGCCGCCGCGACCGCGCCGGTGAGCCGGGCCGTGCCCTCCCGGCGGTCGGCGGCCGCCCGGAGCAGACCGGTGACCACGCCGTCCTGGTCGCGCGCCGCGGCCTCCGCGTCCTCGCGCTCCTGGATGGCCTCGGCGAGGGCGTCGACGGCGTCCTCGACCTGCTCGAGGAGCTGGTGCTGCTCCTCGCGGGTGCGGGCCGCCTGGGCGTCGAGCCGATCCGGGTCCCGCCCCGGGTCCGCGGGCTCGGCCGCGGACCCGAGCAGCCGACGCCGCTCGGCGGCGAGCGAGGCGAGGGACCGGTAGCGCTCCTGCACGGCGGTGAGCTGGTACCACGTGTCCCGCGCGGTGTTCAGGGCGGGGGTCGCCTCGGCGGCGCGCGCCTCGACGTCGGCCTGCCGGGCGCGGCCGGCGTCGAGGGCCTGCTCGGCCTCGGCGCGCTCGGCGCGCAGCCGGCGCTCGGCGTCCTCGTCGACGGCGAGGCTCGTGCGGGCCTGCACGAGGTCGTCGGCCAGCAGCCGGGCGCGGGCGTCGCGGACGTCGTGCTGGATCCGCTGGGCACGCCGGGCCGTCCTGGCCTGCCGTCCCAGCGGGGTGAGCTGGCGGCGGATCTCGGCGGTGAGGTCCTCGAGCCGGTCGAGGTTGGCCTGCATCGCCTCGAGCTTGCGCAGCGTCCGCTCCTTGCGGCGCCGGTGCTTGAGGACCCCGGACGCCTCCTCGACGAAGCCGCGGCGCTCCTCCGGGGTGGCGTGCAGGATGCGGTCGAGCTGGCCCTGGCCCACGATGACGTGCATCTCCCGGCCGAGCCCGGAGTCGGAGAGCAGCTCCTGGATGTCGAGCAGCCGGCACGGCCGGCCGTTGATCGCGTACTCGGAGCCCCCCGAGCGGAAGAGCGTGCGCGAGATCGTGACCTCGGAGTACTCGATGGGCAGGGCGCCGTCGGCGTTGTCGATGGTCAGCGACACGTGGGCCCGGCCGAGCGGGGCCCGGCCGGCGGTGCCGGCGAAGATGACGTCCTCCATCTTCCCGCCGCGCAGGGACTTCGCGCCCTGCTCCCCCATGACCCACGCCAGGGCGTCCACCACGTTGGACTTGCCCGAGCCGTTGGGGCCGACGACGGCGGTGACCCCGGGCTCGAACTCGAAGGTGGTGGCCGAGGCGAAGGACTTGAACCCCCGCACGGTCAGGGTCTTCAGGTGCACGGGTGTCCGGTCTCCTGGGGTGGGCGTGGCGGGCAGGGGGTCGCCACCACTGTACTCGCGCGCCGCGACGGCCCCGCGGCCGCCGGCCGGGCGCCGCGCACCGGAGGGAGCGCCGGCCCGCCCGGAGCGGGCGCGGGCGGAGACGAGGAGCGGGGACGAGGAGCGGACAAGATGATCAGCCTACAGAGAAACGACCGGGCCCCGGCCGGCGCCGCGGAACCGGCCGGTAGACTGACCGCGACCAGCACGACCTGCCCTCCCCGCGACCGCGCCCTCCGTGGGCGGGCCGGGGCGTCGGCGAGACCCTAACGAAAGCCAGAGACCTTGACCGGTAATTCCTCGATCCGTCACCGCAACGCCGCCCTCCTGGCCATCACCAAGGTCGAGGCGGACGAGGTGGTGCCCTCGTCCCACGCCGACGAGGTCCTGGCGGACACGTTCGCCCGGCTGAAGATGCCGAAGGGCCTGCTCGAGCGGCTCGCGGGCGTCAACGAGCGGCGCGTCTGGGCCCCCGGGCGCCACTTCACCGACGGCGCCGTGGAGGCGGGCGAGGCCGCCCTCGCCCGCGCGGGCGTGCGCCCGGACCAGGTGGGGCTCCTGATCAACGCCTCGGTGACCCGCGACGGCTACGAGCCCGCGGTCTCGGTGTCCGTGCACCACCGGCTCGGCCTGGCCCCCTCCGCCCTGAACTTCGACGTCACCAACGCGTGCCTGGGCTTCGTCAACGGGCTCACGATCGCGTCCACGATGATCGACGCGGGCGCGATCGACTACGCCGTCGTCGTCGCCGGCGAGGACCCGACCCCCTGGCACCGCGAGACGTACGAGCGGCTGCAGGGCCCGGACGTGACCCGGGCGGACGTGGTGCGCGAGTTCGCCACCCTGACCCTCGGCTGCGGCGCAGCCGCCGCCGTGGTCGGCCCCGCCGACCGGCACCCGGAGGGCCACCGCATCGCGGGGTCCGTGACCCGGTCCGCGACCGAGCACCACGGGCTGTGCATCGGGGGCTTCGACGGCATGTACACCGACGCCACGGGGCTGCTCAAGCACGGCGTGGGACTGCTCGCGGACGCGTGGCACGACGCGCACGAGGACGGCTGGGACTGGGCGGACATGGACCGCTACATCGGCCACCAGGTTTCCATGTCCCACACCAACAAGCTGTTCCAGGACGTCGGGATCGACCCGGAGAAGTTCCCCCTGACCTTCCCGTTCTGGGGCAACGTCGCGGCCGCCGCGCTGCCGATGACCCTCGCCCTGGAGGCCGAGCGGCTCCGGCCCGACGAGCGCGTGCTGCTGCTCGGCGTGGGCTCCGGGCTCAACGCGACCTACATGGAGATCGACTGGTGAACCGCCGGCGCTGACGCCGCGCCCGCCCGAGACACCCCGCACGAGACGCACCCTCGAGGAGCCCCACGACCATGGCACGCACACGACCGTCCACGACCCAGCAGCCCGGAGGGCCGGACGCGGCGCGGCTGCCCATGACGGAGGTCCCCCTGCCCGGGGTGGACCCGGCGTGGTCCCGCACGGTCACGGTGGCCTCGACGGCCCCCGTGGAGCCGGTCCCCGGCCGGCGGCGCCGCTGGCACGTCCTCGACAACGCGGCCTCCCTGGAGGCCGCCGGCCTCACCCCGCGGGGCACGGTCCTCGCCGTGCACGGCAACCCCACCTGGTCCTACCTGTGGCGCGACGTGCTGGCCGCCGGGACGGACCCCGCGAACCCCTGGCGGGTGATCGCCGTGGACCAGCTCGACATGGGGTTCTCCGAGCGGACCGGGCTCTTCCGCCGCCTCGACGACCGGGTCCGCGACCTGGGCGACCTCACGGCCGAGCTCGGCCTGGACGCGAGCGAGGCCCCCGTGGTGACCCTCGCCCACGACTGGGGCGGGCTCGTGTCCTCCGGCTGGGCCCTGGAGCACCAGGACGTCCACCGCGCCACGATCCTCACCAACACCGCCGTCCACCACGACAACGCCGAGCGGATCCCCGCCTCGCTGCGGCTGGCACTGGCCCCGGCCGCGCACGGGCTGCTCACCGAGCGGACCACGAGCTTCCTCGACGTGGCCCTGGCACTGGCGGAGCCGTCCCTGTCCCGCGAGGTGCGGGCGGCCTACCGGGCGCCCTACGCCACGCGCGCCCGGCGGGAGGCGATCCGCAACTTCGTGGCCGACATCCCGGCCGCCCCGGACCACCCCTCGCACGCCCGCTACGAGCAGATCGCCGCCGGCGTGGCCGCCCGCGAGGTCCCCGCCCTGCTGCTGTGGGGCATCGGCGACCCCGTGTTCCAGGAGCGCTACCTGCAGGACCTCGTGCGCCGCATGCCGCACGCCGACGTCCACCGCTACGAGGGAGCCCTGCACCTGCTGCCCGAGGACCGGGACGTCGCGACGCCGGTGATGGCCTGGCTCGCGGACCGCTTCGGCCCCGGCCCCCGCCGCCGCGAGCTGCACCTGCAGCGGCGCGCCGTCTCCCGCGGCGAGCACGTCCCCTTCCCCGCGGAGCTCGACGCGCGGCGGGCCGACCTCGGCCTCGCCGTCGTGGACATGGCCCCCGCCTCCGGGGACGCGGGCGCGGGGGCGCACGCGGCCCCGGTGCGGGCGAGCCTGAGCTGGGCGGAGCTCGCCGACCGCGTGGACCGCCTCGCCGCGGGGCTCACCGGCATCGGGGTGCGCCCCGGGGACCGCGTGAGCCTCATGGTGCCGCCGGGCTCCGACCTCACCGCGCTGCTCTACGCGTGCCTGCGCATCGGCGCCGTCGTCGTCGTGGCGGACTCCGGGCTCGGCCCCAAGGGCCTCACCCGGGCGCTGCGGGGGGCCGCCCCGGCCTGGCTCGTGGGCATCCGCAGGGCGCTCGTCGCCGGCCGGGCCCTCGGCTGGCCGGGCACCCGGATCTCGCTCGAGGCCCTCGACCCCGTGTCCCGCCGGGCCCTCGGCGTGACGCACGACGTCCCCGCGCTGCTGGACTCGGCCCCGCGCGCCGACCTGCCCGCCCCGGACCCGGACGCGGACGCCGCGGTGCTGTTCACCTCCGGGTCCACGGGCCCGGCCAAGGGCGTCGTCTACACCCACCGCCAGCTCTCCGCCATGCGGGACGCCGTGCGCGGCACGTACGGGCTCACCGCCGGCACGGGGCTCGTGGCGGGCTTCGCGCCCTTCGCGCTGCTGGGACCCGCCATGGGCACCACGTCCGTGACCCCGGACATGGACGTGACCGCGCCGAAGACCCTCACCGCCCGCGCCCTGGCCGACGCCGCCTCGGCCATCCAGGCCACGGCCGTGTTCCTCTCCCCCGCGGCGATCGCCAACGTCCTCGCGACCCGGCACGAGCTCGACGAGGGGCAGCGGCGGGCGCTCGAGCTCGTGGAGCTCGTGCTCTCGGCCGGGGCACCCCTCCCGGAGCCGCTCCTGGAGCAGCTGCAGGAACTCGTACCCGCGGCGACGCTGCACACCCCCTACGGGATGACCGAGGGGCTGCCCCTCACGGACGTGACCCTCGGGACCATCCGGCAGGCCGGCCTGGACAGCGCGGGATCCGCCGTGGCCGGCGCCGGCAACGGCGTGTGCGTGGGCACCGCCGTGCACGGCGCCGAGCTGGGGGTCACCGCCCTGGGCCCGGACGGCGTCCCCGACGACGGGATCACCACCGAGCCCGGGGTCACCGGCGAGATCGTCGCCCGCGCCCCGCACGTCAAGGACCGCTACGACAGGCTCTGGCACACGGAGCACCTCAGCACCCAGCTGCCCGGCTGGCACCGCACCGGGGACGTCGGGCACTTCGACGCCGCCGGGCGGCTGTGGGTCGAGGGCCGCCTCGCCCACGTCATCGTCTCCGCCGGCGGCGTGCTGACGCCGGTCGCCGCGGAGCACGCGGCCCGGACCGTGCCCGGCGTCGGCCGCACCGCCGTCGTCGGGGTCGGCCCGGCGGGCACGCAGGTGCCCGTGGCCGTCGTGGAGACCGTCCCGGCGGCCCCGCGCCCGGGCCCCGCCGACCCGCTGCTCTCCGGTGCCGTGCGCGCCGCCGTGCGCGAGGCCACGGGCCTGGACCTCGCGGCCGTGCTCGTGGTCCCCGAGCACCCCACCGACATCCGGCACAACTCCAAGATCGACCGAGCCCTGCTGGCCGGATGGGCGGAGCACGCCCTGGCCGGAGGAAGGATCAGGAACCCGTGAACGGCAAGCACCGCCAGGACGGCACGCACGACGACAAGGTCCCCGCCTACGACGCCTCCGTGACGGAGGGCGCCCCGCCGGCCGGCACCGGCAGCCACGAGGTGGAGCGCGGGCGGCAGGAGCTGTCCGGCGACGGGCGGACGGTGCTCGTCACCGGCGCCTCCGGGATGCTCGGGGAGCACGTGGCGCGGCTGCTCGCCGCCCGCCACTGGACGGTCCGGCTGCTCCAGCGCCGGCACGCGCCGCTGGCCGACCAGCCGAACGTCGAGGAGGTCCTGGGCTCGGTCACGGACCCGGACGCCGTGGCGCGGGCCATGGAGGGCGTCGACGACGTCGTGCACCTCGCCGCCAAGGTCTCCTTCGCCGGGGACTGGGACGAGTTCGTGCTGACCAACGTCACCGGCACCCGCGTGGTCCTGGAGACCGCGCGGCGGGCCGGCGTGGACAACGTGGTGTTCGTCTCCTCGCCGTCGGTCGCCCACACGGGCGACTCCATCGTGGGCGAGCCCGCCCGGGCGGCCGACCCCGTGCACGCCCGCGGCAACTACGCCCGGTCCAAGGCCGCGGCCGAGCTGCTCGCGCTCGAGGCCGACGGCCGTGGGATGCGCGTCACGGCCGTGCGCCCGCACATCGTGTGGGGCCCCGGGGACACCCAGCTGGTCGAGCGGATCGTCGACCGCGCCGCGAAGGGGCGGCTGCCGCTGCTGGACCACGGGGCGGCCCTGATCGACACCACCTACGTGGACAACGCGGCCGAGGCGGTCGTGCGGGCGCTGGAGCGGATCGAGTGGGCGCACGGACGGGCGCTGGTGGTCACGAACGGCCAGCCCCGCACCGTGGGCGAGCTCGTGGCGGGTTTCTGCCGGGCGGCCGGCGTGGAGCCGCCCACGCGCCGGGTCCCCGGCGTCCTGGCCCGCCTCGCGGGCACGGTCATCGAGAAGGTGTGGGCGCTCCGCCCGGGGGCGGACGAGCCGCCGATGACGGCCTTCCTGGCCGAGCAGATGTCCACGGCCCACTGGTTCGAGCAGCAGAGCACCCGCGAGGTGCTCGACTGGACGCCGTCCGTGACGGTCGAGGAGGGCATGGCGCGGCTGGCCGAGTACTACCGGACCCACACCCTGGGCGCCCACGACGCCCCGATGCCCGCCACCGGGTCCACCGCCGCCCGCTGATCCCCCGCCGCGTCGGGCGGCGGGCCGGTCGGCGGTCTGCGGCCCGCACGTGCGGCGCACCCCGGGGCGGCCGCACGTGCGGTCGCCCCGGGGGTGCGCGGGGCCGGGGATCAGACCAGCGTGGCGGTGTCGATCACGAACCGGTAGCGCACGTCCGAGTTCTGCACCCGCTCGTAGGCCTCGTTGATCTGCTCGGCCGAGATGACCTCGATCTCGGCGCCCACCCCGTGCTCGGCGCAGAAGTCGAGCATCTCCTGGGTCTCCCCGATGCCGCCGATCATGGACCCGGCGAAGGTGCGGCGGTTGGCCAGCAGCGAGAACACGTTGACGTCCAGCGGCTCCGCCGGGGCGCCGACGTTGACCATGGCCCCGTTGACGTTCAGCAACGACAGGTGGGCGTCGAGGTCGATCTTCGCGCTGACCGTGTTGAGGACCAGGTCGAAGGTCCCGGCCAGCTCCTCGAACGTCTGCGGGTCGCTCGTGGCGTAGTAGGCGTCGGCGCCCAGGGCCAGCCCGGCCTCCTTCTTGCGCAGCGACTGGGAGAGCACCGTGACCTCCGCGCCCATGGCGTGGGCGATCTTCACGCCCAGGTGCCCCAGCCCGCCCAGACCCACGACGGCGACCTTCTTGCCGGGGCCGGCCTTCCAGTGGTTCAGCGGGGAGAAGGTGGTGATGCCGGCGCACAGCAGGGGCGCGGCGACGTCGAGCTCGATGCCCTCCGGGATGCGCAGCACGAAGTCCTCGGTGACCACCACGTGGGTGGAGTACCCGCCCTGGGTGACGGTGCCGTCGCGGTCCTCGGCGCCGTAGGTCATCACGGCGCCGTCGAGGCAGTACTGCTCGTCGCCGGCCCGGCAGTTGGCGCACTCGCCGCAGGAGTTGACCATGCACCCGACCCCGACCCGGTCGCCGACCGCGTGGCGGGTGACGCCGGCGCCGACCTCGGTGACGATCCCGGCGATCTCGTGCCCGGGGGTCAGCGGGTACTGCTGGGGGCCCCAGTCCCCCTGGACGGTGTGCAGGTCGGAGTGGCAGATCCCGGCGTACTTGATCTCGATGAGGACGTCGTGGGCGCCGAGGTCCCGGCGCTCGAGAGTGGTCGGGACCAGCGGTGCGCCGGCGGACGGGGCGGCGTAGGCGTTGACGGTGCGCAAGAGGTGCTCCTCGGAGGGTGTGGGTGCAGAAGTGTGCGTGCAGCAGTGCGGGTGCGGCGGAAGGGGGCGCCCGCCCGGGCGCACGGCGGCCTCCGGAACCGGGTGCGGCTCCTGGTGCCGGCGGTGACCGGGGGTCGCGACCGCAGGGGCGGCCGCCACGGAGGGTGGAGGACGGTGCGGGGCCGGCGCGGGGTCTTCCCCGACGGGATCATGGCGAGTCGCACGTCCTCGACGAGCCTACACGCGCAGGAAGTTGGAAAGGAAGCTGATCGATTCCGGGCCGCCGGGGACCGGCGCCCCCCGTGCCACGCCCGGGGCCCGGTCTCAGAACCGGGCGTTGCGGGGCGTGCGCTGGCAGACCGGGCAGCGGTAGGAGGAGCGGTTCATGAACTGCTCCCGCACGATCAGGGTGCTCCGCCCCTCCTCCGCGCAGCGCGGGCAGGGCAGGGAGGCCCGGCCGTAGGCGGAGAGGGAGCGGGCGAAGTAGCCGGACTCGCCGTTGACGTTGACGTAGAGGGAGTCGAAGCTCGTCCCGCCGGCCGCCAGCGCGCGGTCCATGACCTCGCGGACGGCCGCGAGAAGGCGCAGCGTCTCGGGCCGCCGGAGCGTGTCGGTGGGCCGCGCCCAGTGCAGGCGCGCCTGCCACAGGGCCTCGTCCGCGTAGATGTTGCCGATCCCGGAGACCAGCGCCTGGTCCAGCAGCGCGCGCTTGAGCCCGGTCCGGCGCCGGCGCAGCCGGTCGTGGAGGCGCTCCGCGTCGAAGGCGGGGTCCAGCGGGTCCCGGGCGATGTGGGCGGCCCGGGCGGGCACCAGCGGGACGCCCGTGGCCGAACGGCCGCCCGGGGCGCCGTCGTCGGTGAGGACGAGCCGGTCGAGGAGCATGCCGCCGAAGATCCGCTGGTCCACGAAGCGCAGCTCCGCCGGGGTGCCGGGGCGCTCGGACAGGCCCAGCCGCACCTTGAGGTGCTTCTCGTCGGGCAGCCCGGCGTCCTTGACCAGCAGCTGCCCGCTCATCCCCAGGTGCACCAGCAGCGCCTCCTGCGGCGGGGCGCCGTCCGCCCCGGTCAGCGGCAGCCACAGGAACTTGCCGCGGCGCACCGCGTCGGCCACGACCGCGCCGTCGAGCTCGTGGCCGAAGGAGACGGGGCCGGGCTCGTGGCGGCGCACCGAGCGGGGGTCCAGGACCTGCACGGACTCGATCCGGCGGCCGACCACCCAGCGCTCCACCCCGCGGCGGACCACCTCGACCTCGGGCAGCTCAGGCACGGGCGCTCCGGGGCGTGCGCTCAGCCACCGCGGCGGGCCACCAGGGTCGCGTAGGCCTGCGCCGCGGCGGAGCGCTCGGCCTCCTTCTTGGTGGTGCCGGTGCCCGTGCCGTGGTCCTGACCGCCGACGAGCACGTGCGCCTCGTAGCGGCGGTCGTGGTCGGGGCCCGTGCCCTCCACGGCGTAGCGCACGGGGCCCAGGGCGCGGGCCGCCGCCAGCTCCTGGATCTCGGTCTTCCAGTCCCGGCCCTCGCTCATCACGAAGCCGTCCTCCAGCAGGGGCACCACGAGCCGCAGCACGAAGGCCCGGGCCGCGTCGAGGCCGGTGCTCACGTACACGGCGCCGATCAGCGCCTCCATGGTGTCGGCGAGGATCGAGGCCTTCTCGTGCCCGTTGGTGCGCACCTCGCCCTTGCCCAGGCGGATGTGGGGGCCCACGTCCAGGGACCGGGCGAGGTCGGCGAGCGTGCGGGTGCTGACCACGGCCGAGCGGATCTTCGCGAGGTTGCCCTCGGAGTCGTCGGGGTAGCGGTGGAAGATCTCGTCGGTGACCGCGAGACCCAGCACGGAGTCCCCGAGGAACTCGAGCCGCTCGTTGTGGCCCTGCCCCTCGTGCTCGTACGCGTAGGAGCGGTGGGTCAGGGCAAGACGAAGCGTCCCGGCGTCGATGTCGACGCCGAGACGCTCCAGCAGGTCCTGAGGTGTCGCGGTGGAGGTCACCGTGGTCAGGCGTCGGCCACCTTGCGGCCCTTGTACTCCAGGAACAGCGCGGTGCCGGCGGAGTCGGTCACGACCTTCGCCTGGTGCGGCAGGCTGTAGGTGACCTTGCCGTTCTCGACGGTCTTGACCAGCTTGGGCGCGGTCGCCTTCCACTGCGAACGGCGTGCACGGGTGTTGGCACGGGACATTTTCCGCTTCGGAACAGCCACGGCTATCTCTCTTCTCTCGGTTCGGTCGTCTGGGTCGAGGTGTCCTGCTCGAGCAGCCCCGACAGGGCGCTCCAGCGAGGATCGAGCACCTCGTGGTGGTGTCCCGGGTCGTCCTCCAGGCGCGCGCCGCACTGGGCGCACAACCCCTGGCAGTCCTCCCGGCACACCGGTTGGAACGGCAGCTGCGTGATCACTGCGTCCCGAAGCATGGGCTCGAGGTCGATGGTCTCGTCCTGAACTTCATACATCTGGTCGTCCTCGGAGTCCTCCCCGCCGTCGGCGGCGGGGTCGAAGACGTAGAGCTCCTGCACGTCGACGTCCAGATCGTAGTCGATCGGGTCGAGGCACCGGCTGCACTCGCCGTGGATGGCCACGGCGGCCGTGCCGGACACCAGGATCCCGTCGTGGACGGATTCCAGCCGGAGGTCCAGGTCGATGTCCGAGCCCTCCGGGGCGCCGATGAGTGCGTTGCCGAAGTTATCCGGCGCGGGCACAACTTCTTCCAGGCGTCGCATCGTCCCCGGGCGGTGCTCGAGGTCCCGGACACCGATGGTGAGGGGCGAACTGTTCTCGCGACTGATGACTGACTCCTGGTGAAATTCTGACCGACAGACCATGTTAGCGTGCCGCCCCGCGCGTTCTCAAACGGGCCGGGTCCGGGCGCGCCGGGACGGGCCGCGCCCGCTCAGCCCTGCAGGGCCCGCAGCACGGGCGCCGGCACGAACCCGGAGACGTCGCCGCCGAGGCCCTGGACCTCCTTCACGAGGGTCGAGGACAGGTGCAGGAACCGGGGGTCGCCGGGCAGGAAGACCGTCTCCACCCCCGTGAGGTGGCGGTTCATCGTGGCCATCGGCACCTCGTACTCGAAGTCCTCGCCCGAGCGCAGCCCCTTGACCAGGGCCACCGCCCCCCGCTGCGCCGCGTACTCCGCGAGCAGGCCCGCGCCCATGGGCTCGACGACGACGCCGGCGACGTCCGCGAGGCTCTCCGCCACCAGGGCCAGCCGCCGGTCAGCGTCGAAGCGGTAGCGCTTGTGCGGGTTGGTGGAGACCGCGACGACGACCTCGTCGAAGAGCGCCGCGGCGCGCGCGACGACCTCCACGTGGCCGTTGTGCAGGGGGTCGAAGGAGCCGGGGCAGATCGCTCGGTGCATGGGTGCCATCCTAGGGGCGCTCCGTGCCGGGGCGGCGTACCGTGGTGGACGAGGGAGTCCTCCGGCCAGAGCGGAGCACCGACATGGGCATGCAGTGCCGCCGGGCGCGGACCGGGGAGCGGATCAGCGCCCTGGACGAGGCCAACCTCCGCGTGGAGCGGCGCGGGGTGCCCATGCACATCGCGGCCCTGGCCCTCCTGGAGGCCGGTCCCCTCCTCGATGCCGGCGGGCGCGTCCGGCTGGCGGAGGTGCGGGAGCACGTCGAGCGGCGCACCCGGGACGTCTGGCCGCTGCGCCGGCTGCTCGCCCGCCCCGGGGGCGGACGCCCCGTGTGGCTCGACGACCCGGTCTTCGACGTCTCCCGGCACGTGCGCAGCCGTCCGGTGCCGCCGCCCGGGGACGAGGAGAGCCTGCTCCGGGTGTGCGCCGGGATCGCCGCCGTCCCGCTGCCCCGGGACCGGCCCCTGTGGGAGCTGTGGCTGCTCCCCGGCCTCGCCGGCGGCCGGGTCGGCCTGCTGATCCGGTGGCACCACGTGCTCGCCGACGGTCTCGCGGCGCTGACCCTGCTCGCGCCCCTGTTCGATCCCGCGCCCGGCGGCGCCCCGCGCGCCCCGGACGCGCCGGGTCGCCCGGGGACGGGCGGCGGCCCGCCGCCCGTCCCTGCCACGGCCCGCGCTCCGGCCCGCACTCCGGCCCGCGCCGCTGCCCGCCTGCTCGGCGCCGCGGCCCAGGTCCGCGGCGCGCTCGCGGAGGGCCGCGCCCCGGCGCTGTCCGTCAACCGGCCCGTGGGCGCGCGGCGCCGGGCGGTGCTGGTGCGCGCCGACCTGGCGGCGGTCCGGGAGCTGGCCCACCGGCACGGCGGGACGGTCAACGACGTGGTGCTCACCGCCGTGGCGGGCGGCGCCCGGCGGCTGCTGGCCGCGCGCGGCGAGCTGGCCGGCGTGCCGGAGCTGAAGGTGTCGGTGGCCGCCTCCGTGCGCGCGGCGGGGGACCCCGCCGGCGGCAACCGGGCCGGTGTGCGCGTCGTGGCCGTGCCCGTCGACGAGCCCGACCCGGTGGCCGGGCTGCGGCGGATCGCGGCCACCACCTCCCGGCAGCGGACCCGTCCGCCGTACCGGCCGGGCGGCCGCCTGGCCCAGCGCTGGATGGTCCGGGTCATGGACCGGCAGCGGCTCGTCAACGTGCTGCTCAGCAACGTGCGCGGCCCCGCGGCGCCCCTGCTCTTCGCGGGGGCACCGGTGCTCGAGCTGTTCCAGCTCGGCGCCGTGCAGGGCAACCTGGCCCTCGCCGTGGGCGTCGTCTCCTACACGGGGACCCTGGGCATCGACGTGGTGGCCGACGCCGACGTGGTGCCGGACCTCCCGGTGTTCGTCGAGGGGCTGGCCGGGACCCTCGTGCGGCTCGGCGCCGGGCCGCCGCCCTGAGCCGCCGCGGGACCCTAGACTGGCGGCCATGGATGCCACCGACGCCGCCGTCCCGTCCACGCACACGTCCGGCCCCCCGTGGGAGCGGATGGCCCGCGGGGGCGGTCTGCTGACCGGCACCGGGGAGCTCACCGGGACCGTCTTCGAGGAGATGTCACGGCTGGCCGCGCGCACGGGCGCGATCAACCTGGGCCAGGGCTTCCCGGACGTCGACGGCCCGCGGGAGATGCTCGACGCCGCGGCGGCCGCACTGCACGGCGGCGGCAACCAGTACTCGCCGGTGGCGGGTCTGCCGCTGCTGCAGGAGGCCGTCGCGGCGCACCAGCACCGGTTCTACGGGATCGACCTGGACCCGGCCTCCGGGGTGGTCGTGACCGTGGGCGCGTCCGAGGGGCTGGCCGCGAGCCTGCTCGCGTTCCTGCGCCCCGGGGACGAGGTGGTCGTGTTCGAGCCGCACTACGACCTCTACGGCGCCGTGGTGGAGTTCGCCGGTGCGCGGCTGGTCACGGTCCCCCTCGAGCCGCCGCACTTCTCCCCCGACCTCGACCGCCTCGCCGCGGCCTTCGGGCCCCGCACCCGCATGGTGATCCTCAACGACCCGCACAACCCGACCGGGACGGTGTTCGATGACGCCGTCCTGGCCCGCGTGGCCGGACTCGCCGCCGAGCACGACTGCGTGGTGGTGACCGACGAGGTCTACGAGCACCTGCGCTACGCCGGCGGGCACCGGCCGCTCGCCGCGCTGCCGGGGGCCTTCGAACGGACCCTCACCGTGTCCTCCGTGGGCAAGTCCTTCTCGGTCACGGGCTGGCGGGTGGGCTGGGTCAGCGGGCCGGCGCACCTCGTGGGCCCGGTGCGCGCCACGAAGGCCTATCTCACGCACAGCGCCGCCACGCCGCTGCAGATCGGGGCGGCCACCGCTCTGGGCCTGCCGGACGGGTTCTACGACCGGCTCACGGAGGACTTCCGGCGGCGGCGCGACGTGCTCGTGCGGGGCCTGGCCGCGGCGGGCGCCGAGCCGTTC
Organism: Kocuria sp. CPCC 205231; assembly: GCF_040980965.1. Classification (NCBI taxonomy): domain Bacteria; kingdom Bacillati; phylum Actinomycetota; class Actinomycetes; order Micrococcales; family Micrococcaceae; genus Kocuria; species Kocuria sp. CPCC 205231. The sequence goes on from NZ_JAVKPP010000007.1 coordinate 47,450, forward strand.
GAGCCGCAGGGCACGTTCTTCGTCGTGGCGGACGTCCGCGGCCTGTGCGAGCGGTACGGGGTCGAGGACGCCGCGCACCTGGCGCCGGTGCTGGCCGAGCGGGCCGGTGTGGTGGGCGTGCCCGTGCCGGCCCTCGCCTCCGCGGAGCACCGGGAGCGCTACGCGTCCTGGATGCGCTTCTCGTTCGGCAAGCGCCTGGACGTCCTGGAGCGGGCCGGGCGGCAGCTGGCCGGCTGAGCCGGTCCGCACGGCGGGGAGCTCGCCGCCCGCCCTCGTGCCGGCTCCCCGGCGGCGGGGAACCGGCGCGCGGGACGCCGCCCCGCGCGCCGCGGCTCAGACGGCGCTCGCCCGGCGGCCCAGGGCCCGGTAGGTGAAGCCGGCCGCGGTCCAGCGGTCGGGGTCGAGCACGTTGCGGCCGTCGAGGATCTGCGGGACGGCCACCAGCGGGTCGAGCTGCTCCGGGGTCATCGCCTTGAACTCGGCCCACTCGGTCAGCAGCACCACGACCTCGGCCCCGGTGACGGCGGCCTCGAGGGAGTCCACGTAGTCCAGGCGCGGATAGCGCTTGGCGGCGTTGGCGTTGGCCTTGGGGTCGTAGACGGCCACCTCGGCGCCGATCGAGTGCAGCCGGGCGGCGATGTCCAGGGCCGGGGAGTCGCGCACGTCGTCGGAGTCCGGCTTGAAGGCCGCCCCGAGCACGGCGACCTGCCGGCCCACCACGGTCCCGCCCAGCATCTGGGTGACCGTCTCCACCGTGTGGCCGCGGCGGCGGACGTTGATGTCGTCGACCTCCGCGAGGAAGCGCACCGACTGCTCCACCCCGAGCTCCGCGGCCCTGGCGCGCAGGGCGCGGATGTCCTTCGGCAGGCAGCCGCCGCCGAAGCCCACGCCGGCGTTGAGGAACTTGCGCCCGATCCGCTCGTCGAGGCCGATCGCGTCGGCCAGGGTGCGGATGTCCCCGCCGACCGCCTCGGTGAGCTCGGACAGGGCGTTGATGAAGGAGATCTTGGTGGCCAGGAAGGCATTGGCCGCGACCTTGACGAGCTCGGCGGTCTCGAAGTCGGTGACGATCAGCGGGACGCCGGCCGCCAGCTGCCGGGCGTAGACCCGGCGCATCACGGCCTCGGCGGCCGGGTCCTGACAGCCCAGCACCATCCGGTCCGGGGCCAGGGTGTCCTCCACGGCGTAGCCCTCGCGCAGGAACTCGGGGTTCCACACCAGGGACACGTCCACGCCCTCCCGCGCCGAGGCCTTCGCCAGGTCCGCCAGGCGGCGGGCGGAGCCCACGGGGACCGTGGACTTGCCGGCGATCACGCAGTCCTTCGTGGCGGCCGCGGCGATGGAGCCGACCGCGGCGTCGACGTAGCGCATGTCCGCCGCGAAGCTCCCGGCCCGCTGCGGGGTGCCGACCCCGACGAAGTGGACGTCGCCGAAGGCGCCGGCCTCCTCGTAGCTCGTGGTGAAGCGCAGCCGGCCGGTGCCCACGTGCTTGCGCAGCAGCTCGCCCAGGCCCGGCTCGTGGAAGGGCAGCTCGCCGCGGGACAGGGCGTCGACCTTCTCGGGGTCCACGTCCAGCCCCAGCACCTCGAAGCCCATCTCCGCCATCGACGCGGCGTGCGTGGCCCCCAGGTAGCCCGTTCCCAGAACCGTGATCCTCATGGACGTCCTCCGTTCCTCCCGGGCGCTGACCCGGGCTCGATGCTGCCTGTCGAATCTTGTCAAAGGGGGTGCGCCCAGCGGCGCAGGTGTCAGTCCGGCGCGCCGGGGGACGCGGGCGATGTGACGTCCGTCTCGGCGAACCACACGGTGGTCTCCCCGTGCCGCTTCTGCTCGAAGCGGCGCAGCCCGGCCGGCCAGCCGGGCTCCGGGGACCGGGTGGAGCGCTCGACCACGAGCACCCCGCCCTCCCGCAGCCGGCCCACCAGCGGGGCGAGGACCGCGGCGAGCTCCGCCTCCGGCAGGGGGTAGGGCGGGTCGGCCAGCACGAGGTCCCACGGCCCCTCGGCGGGATCCGCGAGGTAGCCGCCCACCGCCCCGTGCCGGACCGTGACGACGTCCTCGCGCCCGAGGGCCCGGTGGACCGTCGCGGCGTTGGCGCGGCAGACCCGCGCCGCGCCCGCGTGCCGCTCCACGAGGGTCACGGCGGCCGCGCCGCGGCTCGCGGCCTCGCAGCCGAGGGCCCCGGAGCCCGCGAAGAGGTCGAGGACCCTGGCGTCCCGGAGCATGCCCCACGCCTCGAGCCGCGCGAAGAGGGACTCCTTGACCCGGTCGGTGGTGGGCCGGGTGTCCCGGCCCGCCACGGACTGCAGGCGCAGCCCCCCGGCGGCCCCGGCGATGATCCTGCTCATGGGTGCTCCTCTCGGGTGCCCGGCGGCACGCGGCTCGGCGGCACGGGGGCTCAGCCCCGGTCCAGGAACGCCTCGGCGTCCGGGTCGAGGTAGCGCTCGATGGCCTCGGCCAGTTCGGGGTGCTCCAGCAGCTGGGGGTCCTCGCCCAGGATCGTCACGGCGTCCCGGCGGGCGCGCTCGATGAGCTCGGCGTCGTCGAGGGCCCGCAGCAGGCGCAGGGTGGAGCGGCCGCCGGACTGCGCGGCGCCGAGGATGTCGCCCTCGCGGCGCAGCTCGAGGTCCGCCCGGGCCAGCTCGAAGCCGTCCGTGGACCCGGCCACCACCTCGATCCGCTCCCGCGACGGGTGCTCGGCGGGGCGCCGGGTGACGAGCAGGCACGTCCCGGCGTGCCCACCGCGCCCGATCCGGCCGCGCAGCTGGTGCAGCTGGGAGATGCCGAACCGGTCGGCGTCGACGATGATCATCAGCGTGGCGTTGGGCACGTCCACGCCGACCTCGACCACGGTGGTGCACACGAGCAGCTGCACGTCCCCGGCCGCGAACTCCTCCATGAGCCGGGACTTCCGGTCCGTGTCGAGCCGGCCGTGCAGCACCTCGGCGCGCACGCCGGCCAGGACGGGCTCGGCGGCCACGAGCTCGGCGAGCCAGGTGACGGACGCCATCGTCGCCTCGGACTCCTCGTCCTCGGAGGCCGCCGCGAGGGCGGACTCCGCGAGGGAGGCGTGGGGCGGGGGCTCGTCGTCGTCGCCGATCTTGGGCGCGACCACGTAGACCTGGCGGCCCGCGTCGATCTCCTCCCGGGCGCGCCGCCACAGGCGCCGCTCCCAGCCCGGGTGCTCCACGAGCCCCACGGTGTGGGTGGCGATCGGCTGCCGGCCGGCCGGGAGCTCGTCGAGGACGGAGACGTCCAGGTCGCCGAAGACGGTCATCGCCACGGTGCGCGGGATGGGGGTCGCGGTCATCACCAGCAGGTGCGGGGGCCGCCCGGCCTTGTCCCGCAGCCGGTCGCGCTGCTCGACGCCGAAGCGGTGCTGCTCGTCCACCACGACCAGTCCGAGGTCGGCGAACTGGACGACCTCGGAGAGCAGGGCGTGGGTGCCGATGACGATCCCGGCCTCCCCCGACGCGATCTGCAGCAGGGCCCGCTTGCGCGCCGCGGCGCCCATGGACCCCGTGAGCAGCACGACCTGCGTGCCGTCCGGGTCCCCGCCGAGCAGGCCGGCCTGCGCGAGCGGGCCCAGGGAGCGGACCACGGAGCCGTGGTGCTGGGCGGCGAGCACCTCGGTGGGGGCCAGCAGCGCCGCCTGCGCGCCGGAGTCCACGACCTGCAGCATCGCGCGCAGGGCCACGAGCGTCTTGCCCGAGCCGACGTCGCCCTGGAGCAGCCGGTTCATGGGGCGGGTGCCCGCGAGCTCCGCGGCGAGCTGCTCCCCCACGGTCCGCTGCCCGGCGGTGAGCTCGAAGGGCAGCCCGGCGTCGAACCGCGCGAGCACCCCCGCGGGGACGCCCGGGCGGGCGGTGGTGGGGTGGGCGGCGAGCTCGGCGCGGCGGCGGGCCAGGGCGCACTGGAGCAGGAACGCCTCCTGGTAGCGGAACCGGCGGCGCGCCTCCCCGTGCGCCCGGGTGTCCCTCGGGCGGTGGACCTGCCAGTACGCCTCCTCGAGCCCCATGAGCCCCTCCCGCTCCCGGATCCCGTCCGGCAGCGGGTCCGGGACGGCCCCGAAGTCCACGACGGGCAGCAGCGAGTGCACGGCGCGGGCGATCTTGTCCGTGGTCAGTTTGGCCGTGGCCGGGTAGATCGGGATGGGCCGGCCCGCCCGCTCCTCGGCGGTCTCCCCGGCCTCCGGGGCGTCCGGGTCGAGGATCGCGTAGTGCGGGTTCGTCATGGTCACGCCGCCGTTGTACAGCCCGACCTTCCCGGAGAACAGGGCGTGCGTTCCGGGGGGCAGGTCCCTGGCGGCGGTCCAGGCGTTGAAGAAGCTCAGCCGCATCGTCCGGCCGGGGCCCGGGTCGCCGTCCGCGAAGAGCCGCTGCGGGTCGGAGGAGACGCGGTCCGTGATCACCACGTCCGTGATGGACCCGCGCCGCGAGCGCATCTGGCGGGTGGAGGCGTGCACGACCTCGGCCACGATGGTGACCTGCTGGTCGATGCGCAGCTCCGAGAACGGGGTGAGCTCGCCCCGCGGCATGTACCGGCGGGGGAAGTGGTCGAGCAGCTGCCCGATCGTGGACACCGAGAGCTGCCGGGCCAGCTGGTCGGCCGTGGTCCGCCCCAGCAGCCGGGCCAGCGGCTGGTCGAGCTCGGAGACCGGGTCGGGGAACGCCCCGCCGCCGTGGGTCGGGGTCATCTCAGGGGTGCCTCATCCGTCCGCCTCCGAGAGGGAGGTCACCGTGAGGTTCACGGCCTTGCCGCGGGCGCCGATCACGGTGAGGGCGTCCTCGGGCCGCGGCACGTGGACGTGCACGCGCCAGCGGTAGCCGTCCCCCGTCTCGGTCACCGCGCTCATGATCACGCTGGTGCCCACCTCGCTGAGCTCGTGGCGCAGCTCCGCGGCGTCCAGCGGGGTGAGCTCCACGGTGCACATCACCTCCACGCCGCCGTGCACGGTGTGCGGGGCGTCCCCGGCGCCGGCGGCCCGGGCCGCGGCGGCGTCGATCAGCGCGTCGAGGGCGTTCTCGTCGCCGGCGTCGTCGCCGCCCACGGTGCGGGCCAGGGCGTCGAAGACCACGAGCATGCCCAGGGCGCCGGCGTCGACCGTGCCGGTCTCGCGCAGGATCTCGAGCTGGTCCGGGGTGACGAGGACCGCGGCGCGGGCGGCGGTGCTGACGGCGGCCAGGAACTCCTTGAGCTGCTGGTTGGACCCGTCCTCCACGCCCTGCGGCACGGGCACGGCGGCGGCGGCCTCCAGGACGGAGAGCATGGTCCCGTCCACGGGGTCCGTCAGGACGCTCCAGGCGCGCACGTGGCCGGCGTGCAGGGCCAGCCGGACGGACTCGGCGCTCATCCTGGTGCTCCCCTCGAGGGAGCGGCCCACGGCCGTGAGGAAGACGGAGAACAGGGTGCCCGAGTTGCCGCGGGCCTCCTCGAGGGCGGCCTGGCCGGCGAGGGAGAGCAGCTCCCCGACGTCGCCGGTCTCGAGCACGGCGGCGGCCTCGGCGGCGGCGCGCACGGTGGTCGCGAGGTTGGTCCCGGTGTCGGCGTCCGCGACCGGGAAGACGTTGAGGGCGTTGAGGACGGGGCTGTGGCGCACGAGATCACGGTGGGCCAGGTCGAGCCACCGCCGCATGACGGCCGCGTTCGATCCGATCCTATGGTTCAAAGTGATCCCATCCTTCGCCGACCGGGTGCCCGAGAGCGAGGTGCGGCGCTCGTCCGTCGAGCAGCACCCGGGGGAGGGTGTCGTCGTGCGCGGGGGGCGCGGGCGCACACGAGCCTATCGCACGGAACATCCCCGGCAGCGGCACGCCCCGGGGGAAGACGGCGAGCAGCCCGTGGTCCTCGCCCCCGGTCAGCACCCAGTCGCGGGGGTCGGCGCCGAGCAGCCGGGCGGCCGGGCGCAGGGGCTCGGCGAGGCCGGCCACGGCCGCGCCGTCGAGGTCGACGACGACGCCGCTGGCGGCCGCGACCCGCCCGGCATCGCGGAGCAGGCCGTCGGAGAGGTCGATCATCGCGGTGGCGCCGGCGCGGGCGGCCGTGGGGCCGGCGGTCACCGGGGCGCACGGCCGCAGCTGCGCCGCCGCGAGCCCGTCCAGGAGCGCGTCCCGGCCGGGCCGGTAGCGGCGGTCCTCGAGCAGCGCCACGCCCGCCGCCGCCCGCCCGGTGGTCCCGGCGAGCGCCACAGTGCCGCCCTCGCCCGCCCCGGAGCGGCGCACCGGGTCCCGGCCCTCGAGGTCGCCCGTCACCGTGGCGGTGACCGACAGCTCCCGGCCGGCGCCCAGGTCCCCGCCCACCACGGCGCAGCGGTCCGCGCCCATGGCCTCGAACCCGGCCAGGAGGCCGCGGGCGAAGTCCTCGGGCCAGGACACGGGCGTGCCCGGCGGCAGGGTGAGCGAGACGACGGCGGCCGACGGGACGGCGCCCATCGCGGCGACGTCGGCGAGGTTCTGCGCCGCGCACTTCACCCCGGTGTCGTAGCCCGTGGTGACCGCGCCGCCGGTCCAGGCGAGCCGGAAGTCCTGGTCCTGCACCTGGGTGTCCGTGGTGATCACGTACCGCCCGTCCGGGGCCGCGACCACGGCGCAGTCGTCGCCGGGGCCGAGCAGCACCAGGTCCGCTCCGGGGCGGGGGGCGGGGCGCAGGAGCAGCGGGAGCACCCGGGCCAGCAGCTCGGCCTCGGAGAGCTCCCCGACGGTGGGCCCCGGACCGGGCGGGGCGTCGGGCACGGGGGACGGCTCGGCTGGGGGTCGGGTCATGGCGCTCATCCTAACGACGGCCCCGGACGCGGGAACGGGCGCCCCCGAGGATTACGCTGGGGGCATGCCCTCGCCCTCCCTGTCCCGATCCGCCCGTGCCCTGCTGGGGGCGGGAGCCCTGGTGGCGGTCCTCGCGGGGTGCTCCCCCGCCGTCACCGTGGACCCCGCCGAGAACGCCGCCGACCCGGGGTGCGCCCCGGCGATGCTGGCCATGCCGGAGACCGTCGGCGAGCACGAGAGGCGCGAGACCACCAGCCAGGCCACCACGGCCTACGGCGAGCCCACGGCGGCGGTCGTGCGGTGCGGCGTGACCCCGCCCGGGCCCACCACGGACGCCTGCTCCTCCGTCAACGACGTCGACTGGCTGATCCGCCAGGACGAGGACGGGAGCACCTGGACCGCCACGACCTACGGCCGGGACCCGGCCGTCGAGGTGGTCTTCGACAGCACCGCCGTGGCCTCCTCCACCCTGCTGGTCGAGCTGGGCTCCGCGGTGGAGCAGATCCCCGCCGAGCGCCGGTGCCTGGACCTCCAGGACACGGTGGAGGGCCTCTGAGCCGGGGCCGGACGGAGGGGTCCGTCCCCTCCCCCGGGACGTCCCGGGGCTCGGGAATAGGCCCGTGCCCTGCCCGGTTGTGGCGTGGACACGCGCGCGAGCGCACCGCGCCCCACCACCACGCCAGAAGGAGGCACATCCGTGGCCACCGATTACGACGAGCCCCGCGTCAAGCCCGAGGACGAGCCCGCCAACGAGTCCCTCGAGGTGATCCAGGCGCAGCGCAGCGCCACCGCTCAGAGCCCGGCGATCGACGTCGACGACTCGGACACGGCGGAGGGCATCGACTTGCCGGGGGCGGACCTGTCCCAGGAGGAGCTGCTCATCCAGGTGGTGCCCGAGCAGGACGACGAGTTCACCTGCATGTCCTGCTTCCTGGTCCGCCACCGCAGCCAGCTCGCCCGCGAGCAGGACGGCGCCCGGTACTGCATCGAGTGCGAGGGCTGACGGCCGCGGCACCCGCCCCGGGCCCGCCCGGTCACTCGTGGCGCAGGGAGGCGATGGGGTCCTTCCGCGCGGCCCGGACGGCGGGGATCGTCCCGGCCAGGAACGCGATCCCCATGACCGAGAGCACGATCAGGGCCACCCGCCACGACTCGAACGCGAACAGCGACAGCCCCGGCAGCCCGGACAGGAACCCGTCGGCCAGCGCCCCGCTCAGGGCCGAGCCGCCGACGACGCCCGTGACGGCGCCGACGACCGCCCCGAGGAACCCGATGAAGACGGCCTCGAGGGAGAACAGGCCGAAGACCCTGCCCCCGCTCATGCCCATGGCCTTCATCAGGCCGATCTCCCGGGTCCGCTCCTGGACCGACATCAGCAGGGTGTTGACGATGCCGAGCCCGGCGGCCACGAGCGCGATGACGGCGCAGGCGTTGAGGATCCACACGATGGCGTTGATGACGGCGCGGAACATGCCGAGCTGGTCCTCCACGGTGAGCCCGAGCATGTCCTGCTCCTCCAGCCGCGCCTGGATCCCGGGGGCCAGGGCCATGTCCTCGACCGTGACCGTGGCCATCGCGAAGCTCTCCGGGACCTCCTCCGGGACGCCGCTGACCTGGTAGTCGTAGAGCCGCTCGTTGAACGTGTCCGACGGGATGGGGTTCAGGGAGGTCCCGACGAGACTGGCCTGCGTCACCCCGGAGATCGTGGCGGGGAACGCCCGGTCCTGCTCCGCCATGTTGGTCATGACCACGTCGACGCGGCCCCCGACGGCCTCCTGCGCGGAGGAGAAGCCCAGGTCGGCGACCCAGCTGTCGGGCACCGCGATCTCGTCCCGGCCCGCGGCGGGCGCTCCGCCGGCCACCATCTGCAGACCCACGGCGTCGACGGGGATCCCCGGGGAGAGCTGGAACCGGCTGCCGTCGGCGGCCTCCAGGTAGGTGGGGGCCACGGAGTACATCGGCTTGACGGAGCGCACCCCGTCCAGGTCCTCGATGACCTCGATGTCCTCGGGGGTCAGCCCTTCGAAGGACACGCCGAACCCCGTGCGGATCCGGGTGGTGTCCGGGTCGTACTCCCGCGGGCCCGAGGTCGAGGACAGCTCGATGAGGGGCTGCGACTTCTGGACGTAGAGCGCGTCGGCGTCGCCGAACGCCGCCACGGTGTCGTCGATGTACCGGTTCACCCCGGTGCCCATGCCGGAGGTGAGGGTCAGGGCGAACGCACCGATGAAGACGGCGAGCACGGTCAGGGTGGCGCGGATCCTGGCGCGCGCGGTGTTGGCGACCGCCGAGGCCAGCAGGTCGGACCACCTCACCGGGCACCTCCGACCGCTCCGACGACGACCTCGTCGTCCGCGCCGACGTCGTCCCCTCCTGCGGCGTCCCCTCCTGCGGCGTCCGCTCCGGCGACGGGGGCCTGCCGGGGTGCGGGGGCGTCCACGACGAGACCGTCGTGCAGGTGCACCTGGCGTCCGCAGCGCCGGGCGAGGTCCTCGTCGTGGGTGACGACGACGAGGGTGATGCCGCGCTCCCGGTGGAGCTCGAGCAGGAGGTCCTGGACCACCGCGCCGGTGGCCGAGTCGAGGTTGCCCGTGGGCTCGTCGGCGAAGATCACGGAGGGGTCGTTGACCAGGGCCCGGGCGATCGCGACCCGCTGCTTCTGCCCGCCCGACAGGTCGGCGGCACGGCTGGAGGCCTTCTCCGCCACGTCCAGGCGCTCCAGCACGTCCAGGGCGCGGCGCCGGCGCGCTGCGGGGCGGACCCCGGCGATGCGCAGCGGAAGCACCACGTTCTCCAGGACCGTCTGGTCCGGGGTCAGGTAGAACTGCTGGAACACGAACCCGAACGCGGCGTTGCGCGTCTCGTTGAGCTCACGGGCCGTCATCGACGCCGCCGGCCTGCCGTCCAGGGACACCGTGCCGCGGGTGGGCGCGTCGAGCAGCGCGAGAAGGTGCATCAGGGTCGACTTGCCCGAGCCGGACTTCCCGACGACGGCGACGGACTCCCCGTGCCGGATGCGCAGGTCCACGCCCCGCAGCGCGGCGAAACGGGTGTCCCCCCGGCCGTAGATCTTGACCAGGTTCTCGGCCTCGAGCACCGCGGACGTCATCGAATTCCCCCTGTCGGGGCGACCGTCCCCCCGGACGGCCGCCGCGGGACCACGTCCCTCCCCCATCATGTGCGCAAGCGAATGACGACGGCGACCCGATCCGTGTCCCCACTAGTGCTGTCCCGTGACCCGCACGGGCCGGGGCGGCCGGTGCGGACACCCCCGGCGGACCGGTGACGAGGGCCCGGAGGCGCTCGCCGGGTCCGGTGCTGCAGGCCGGGACTCCTCCCGTCACGTAACAGTTCACCCTTGCTAATGCCGGGATGTGGACGATAGTTAACAGCACAGCTGTTCTTCGGCAGGGGGTTCCGGCTCCGCGGGACGGGCGCACGCCCCGTCCGCGCCGAACGACGAGCGGCACGACGTGACGGGGGTCCGTCCGCGCGGGGGCGCGGCAAGGACCCCGGTGGGGCCGTGCGGCGCGCTGGCGGTCCTGGGGTGGGCCCGGGCCGACTACGGAGTACAGGAGACGCATCGACATGACAACTACGAGAAGACTGGCTGTTGCCGGTGCCTCGGCGACCGTGCTGGTGGGGGGCCTGTTCCTGGGCGTCCCGGCGGCCGTCGCGGCACCTGGCGACGCCCCGCCGGTCGACGCCCCACCGGGCGCGGCCGCATCCACCGAGGTGGCCGGTGCCGTGGCGGAGCTGCCGGCCGCGGTGCCCGCGGACGTCCCGGTCGCCGAGGTCCTGGTCGCCGAGGCGGCTCCGCCCGCACCGGCGGAGGTCCCGGTCGCCGAGCCCGCACCGGTCGTCGCCGACGTGGCGGCGCCCGAGCTGCCGGCCGCGGCCCTCGCGGACGTCCCGGTCGCCGCGCCCGTGGACGTCCCGGCTGCCGCGCCCGTGGACGTGCCGGCCGCCGAGGAGGTCCTGCCCGCACCGGCGGAGGCGCCGGCTCCGTTCGTGGCCGACGTGGCGCCGGAGGCACCGGCGCTGTCCGACGCGGCACCCGCCGCGCCGGCCGCAGCCGCGGTCCAGCAGGAGGTGGTCCCGGAGCTCGCGCCCCAGGAGGCCGCCGCCGGGGCCGCGAACCCGGGGCTCAACGTGGACACCCGCCTCACCGCGGCACCGATGGGGCAGGCGGCCGGCGCCGGTCTGCTCACGGCGCTGCTCGCGGCGGCAGTGGCCCTTCCCGGTGCGCTCGCGTACCGGGCCCGGAGGCTCGGGCGCAGCGGCGCCTGAGCCGCGTGCCGTGCCGGTGGTGCCCGCGGGGCGGCGCCGGCACGGCACCGACCCCGGCGGAACGCGCCGGGTCGGAGAACAGGTCAGGTCGGAGGAGGACAGCACAGCATGGCAACGAGCACCGTGGCGGGACCGCCGCGCCCCGTCCCGGCCGAGGAGAGGGATCCCCTGGTCCGGCGGGCGGCGGTGGTGACGCTGTGCGCCGCCGTGCTGTGGGTGGCGCTCATGAACCAGTGGTTCCTCGCCCAGCACCTCCTGGGGCACGTGCCGGCCGCGGCGTCGCCGGTGCGCCTGAGCATAGACTCGGTCGGCTTCGACGCCGACGTGCTCCCCTACGACCCGACCGACGAGGACCTCGAGGGCGGCTCGCTCGTGCCTCCGCAGACCTACAGCGGCTACCGGCTCACGCCGTACGGGATGCCCGGCGAGGGGTCGACGAACACCACGTACATCGCGGGGCACAGCTACGACAAGGTGGAGCTGCCCTTCAACAAGCTGAGCGACCCGACCCTGGTCGGGGAGGAGCTCGAGGTCGAGACCGTGGACGGGACCCTCGACTACGTGGTGGACTCGGTGACCACCTACGAGAAGGACACGCTGAAGGACAGCGAGATCTGGCGGATCGTCCCGAACCGCATCGTCCTGATCAGCTGCTACACCCAGGACGCGGTCGGCAAGAACGTCGTCGTCACCGCGTCGCCCGCTGCGTGAGCCGGGGGCTCCGCCCCCGGTGGTGTGCCGCGGCTCAGCGCAGCCCGACCGGCCGTTCCAGGGCGAGGCCCAGGAGCTCGTCGATCAGCTCGGCGTAGTCGAGCCCGGAGGCGGCCCACATCCGGGGGTACATCGAGATCGGTGTGAACCCCGGCATCGTGTTGATCTCGTTGATGACCACCCGCCCGTCGGGGGTGTAGAAGAAGTCGGCCCGGCACAGGCCCTCCCCGTCCAGCGCCTCGAACGCGGTCACGGCGCTGCGGCGGATCGTCCCGATCGCCTCCTGCGGCAGGTCCGCGGGGCAGCTGAGCCGCGCGGAGGCCTGCGAGACGTACTTCGCCTCGAAGTCGTAGAACGCGTGCTCGTCGACGATCTCGATCTCGCCGGGCATGGAGGTCCGGGCGGCGGCGGTCCCGCGGCCCTGGAGGACGGCGCACTCGATCTCCCGCCCCACGATCCCCGCCTCGACCACCAGCTTGCGGTCGTGCTCGCGGGCGGTCTCGATCGCGGCGTCCAGATCCTCGGCGCGCTCCACCTTCGTGATGCCGAAGGAGGACCCCGCCCGGGCGGGCTTGACGAACACGGGGAAGCCCAGCGCGGCGATGCGCTCGCGCACGTCCTGGGGGTCCACGGCCCACTGCCGGTCGGTCACCACGGTGTAGGGGCCCACCGCCAGGCCCGCCGCCTCGAAGGCGAGCTTCATGAAGTGCTTGTCCATCCCCACCGCGGAGGCCGTGACGCCGCAGCCCACGTAGCGCAGGTCGGCGAGCTCGAGCAGACCCTGCAGGGTGCCGTCCTCGCCGAAGGGCCCGTGCAGCAGGGGCAGCACCACGTCGATGTGCCGGTCCCGGCTGACGGTCTGCCCGCAGGGACCGTCCTGGCGCACGATGAGCTCGCTCTCCCCGACCTTCAGCGGCAGGCTCACGAGCCCGTCGCCCACGGGCAGCTCCGCGATCGGGTTCGCGTCCAGCAGCGCCTCCAGCTCCTCCTGCGGGCAGAGGAACCACTCGCCGGAGGTGGCGATGCCGACGGTCACCACGTCCCACTTGTCCCGGTCGATGGCGCGCAGGACCCCGAGGGCGGTGATGAGGGAGATGGAGTGCTCGCTGGAGCGTCCGCCGAACAGCACGGCGACGCAGGGGCGGGGGGTCATGGGGCGGTCCCTTCGGATTTGATCTCGCGGCCCAGCAGGAGCGGGGCCACGTCGTCGATGGTGATCTCCTCGCGGAGGATGGCCACGACGGCCTCGGTGATGGGCATGTCCACGCCGTGGCGGCGGGCCAGGGCGAGCACGGCGGGGGCGGACTTGATGCCCTCGGCGGTCTGGGTCATCTCCTCCTGGACCTCCGCCGGGGTGAGGCCCAGGCCGAGGAGCCGGCCCGCGGTGCGGTTGCGGGACAGCGGGGAGGAGCAGGTGGCCACGAGGTCGCCCAGTCCGGCGAGGCCGGAGAGGGTCTCCAGCCTCCCGCCGAGGGCGAGCGCGAGCCGGGTCGTCTCGGCGAGCCCGCGGGTGATGATGGAGGCCTTCGAGTTCTCCCCGAAGTGGCGGCCGTCGGCGATGCCCACCCCGAGGGCGATGACGTTCTTGACGACGCCGCCGATCTCGGTGCCCACCACGTCCGTGTTCGTGTAGGGGCGGAAGTAGCGGGTCCGGCAGGCGTGGGCCACCCAGGTGGCCAGGTCCGTGGCGGGGGCCGCCACGACGGAGGCCGTGGGCTGCTCCTCGGCGATCTCCATGGCCAGGTTGGGCCCGGACAGCACGCACGTGCGCGCCCGCCAGTGCCGGGGGCCCAGCCCGGTGGCCCGCCCCAGCTCCTCGGCGACGACCTCGCTCATCCGCAGCCCCGTGTCCCGCTCGAGCCCCTTGGCGAGGGACAGCACCACGGCGTCGCGCTCGAGGTGTCCGGCCACGGCGGTCAGCTGGGCGCGCAGGGACTGGGCGGGCACGGCGAGGACCACCAGGTCCGCGCCGCGCACGGCGGCGGCGAGGTCGGCGGTGATCTCCAGGCGCTCGGGCAGCCGGATGCCGGGCACGTAGCGGTCGTTGACGCGGGTGCGCGCGGTGTGGTCCATCGCGGGGGAGCTGCGTCCCCACAGGGCCACGGTCCGCCCGATCGGCTCGGCCCGGGCGTGGGCGGACTCGCGGGCGCTGTCGGCGAGGATCTTGGCGAAGGTCGTGCCCCAGGACCCGGCGCCCAGCACGGCGATCCTCCGCGGCCCGGCGGCGGGCAGGCCGCCGGCAGGGGCCGCGGCGGTCTCGGGGGGCGTCACGGGCGGCCTCCCCGGCGCCGGTCCCAGAGGACTGCCGGCGCGTCCGTGCCGCGCAGCACCGCGAGCTCCCGGGTCACGGCGCGCATGACGGCGTCAGTGGCGTCCTCGAGCCGCGCCGCATGGCGGCCCACCGGATGGGTCAGGTCGGGGACGTCGTCCCGCCACGGGGTGAGGTCCACGGGCGGGCCGATCCGCACGCGCACGTCCTTCCGGGGGAACAGGCTGACCGTGCGCCGGCCGGTGGAGCGGTCGTGGTCGAGGACCTCCTGGTCCCCCCAGTGCGCCACCGGGACCACCGGGGCCCCGGTCGCGAGGGCCAGGCGCGCGGCGCCCGTGTGCCCGGTCATCGGCCACCGGTCGGGGTCCCGGGTGAGGGTGCCCTCGGGGTAGATCACCACGGCGCCGCCGGAGGCGAGCTCGGCGCGGGCGGCCGTGAGCGCCGCCGCGGCGTCGGCCGTGCCGCGCAGCACGGGGACCTGGCCGGTGGCCCGGAGCACCGTCCCCACCCCGGGGGCGCGGAACAGGGACTCCTTCGCCAGGAACCGCGGCATGATCCCGTTGTCGTAGAGCGTGATCGCGACCGTCAGGGGGTCGAGCTCGGTGAGGTGGTTGGGCACCACGATGAACCCGCCCTCGGCGGGCAGGTGCTCCTCCCCCGTCCAGCGCAGCCGGGCCGCCAGCCGGTAGGCCGGCTTGACGACGCCCGCGAGCACGCGGAACAGGCGGCGGTTCGAGGTGCGGCTCATCGGCGGGCCCGGCTCACTCGCCGTCGAGCTCGAAGGACGCCCCGAGCCCCGTCAGCTTGTCGGTGAAGTGCTCGTAGCCGCGCTCGATGAGCTCCACGCCGGTGACGTGGGACGTGCCCTCGGCGGCCATCGCCGCGATGAGGTGGGAGAAGCCGCCGCGGAGGTCGGGGATGTTGATCTCGGAGGCCTGCAGCGGGGTGGGCCCGGAGATCACGGCCGAGTGCACGAAGTTGCGCTGGCCGAAGCGGCAGGGCACGGAGCCCAGGCACTCGCGGTGCAGCTGGATCGTGGCCCCCATCCGGTTGAGGGCGGCGGTGAAGCCGAAGCGGTTCTCGTAGACGGTCTCGTGCACGATGGACACGCCCGTGGCCTGGGTCAGGGCGACCACGAGCGGCTGCTGCCAGTCGGTCATGAAGCCGGGGTGGACGTCGGTCTCCACGATGAGCGGGTTGAGGTCCCCGCCGGGGTGGTAGAAGCGGATGCCCTCCTCCCGGATGTCGAGGCCCCCGCCGATCTTGCGGAACGTGTTGAGGAAGGTCATCATGTCGGACTGCCGGGCCCCGGCCACGAAGATGTCGCCGCCGGTGGCCAGCGCGGCGGAGCCCCAGGAGGCGGCCTCGATGCGGTCGGGCATGGCCCGGTGCCGGTAGCCGGTGAGCTCGGGAACGCCCTCGATGCGGATCACCCGGTCGGTCTGGACGGTGATGATGGCGCCCATCTTCTGCAGGATCGCGATGAGGTCCATGATCTCGGGCTCGGTGGCGGCGCCGCGCAGCTCGGTGTGGCCGTCGGCCCGGGTGGCGGTGAGCAGCACCTGCTCGGTCGCGCCGACCGAGGGGTAGGGCAGCTCGACCTTGGCGCCGTGCAGGCCGTGCGGGGCGCTCATCCGGATCCCGGACTCCAGCTTCTCGACACGGGCGCCGAAGTGGCGCAGCACGTCGAGGTGGTAGTTGATGGGCCGGTCGCCGATCTTGCACCCGCCGAGGTCGGGGATGAACGCCTCGCCGATGGCGTGCAGCAGGGGCCCGCACAGCAGGATCGGGATCCGGGAGTCCCCGGCGTGGGCGTCGATGTCGGCGTGCCGCGCCGTGGTGACGTTGCAGGGGTCCAGGGCCAGTCGGCCGTCCTCGCGCCCCACGTCGACCCCGTGCAGCGCCAGCAGGTTGGTGACGACCTGGACGTCCTTGATCTGGGGCACGTTCTCCAGGACGGAGGGTGTGGAGCCCAGGAGGGCGGCCACCATGGCCTTGGGGACGAGGTTCTTGGCACCTCGCACGGTGACCTGCCCGGACAGGGGGATTCCGCCCGTGATGTGCAGTGCGCTGCTCATGACCTTCCGATCTGCTGTTGCCGGGCCACCCCCGAGCGGGAGCGGCACCCGTACAGTGTAGGTTCCCCGGCGCGGGCCCCCGCACAGGGGCGGGCGTCGTGCGTGTCCGGGACAGCACGACGGCCCGGCGGGCCGTGGGAGGCTCCGCCGGGCCGTGCCGGGCGTGACGGGGTCAGGTGCGGGCGGGCAGCGTGGTCGGCTTGAAGGCGGGTCGGCCCGCCTCGAACGCGGCGATGTCCTCCTCGCGCTGGAGGGTGAGCCCGATGTCGTCGAGGCCCTCCATGAGGCGCCAGCGCGTGTAGTCGTCGATCGAGAACGGCACCGTCACCGTGTCGCACGTCACCGTGCGGGACTCGAGGTCGACCTCGATCTCGGTGCCGGGGTGCTCCTCGATCAGCTTCCACAGCAGCTCGACGTCCGCCTGGTCGACCTGCGCGGCCAGCAGCCCCTGCTTGCCCGAGTTGCCGCGGAAGATGTCCGCGAACCGGGAGGAGATGACGGCCTGGAAGCCGTAGTCGCGCAGCGCCCACACCGCGTGCTCCCTGGAGGAGCCGGTGCCGAAGTCGGGCCCGGCCACCAGCACGGAGCCGTGCCGGTACGGCTCCCGGTTGAGCACGAAGTCCTCGTTCTTGCGCCAGGCGGCGAACAGGGCGTCCTCGAAGCCGGTCTTGGTGATCCGCTTGAGGTAGACGGCCGGGATGATCTGGTCGGTGTCCACGTTGGACTGGCGCAGCGGGACGCCGACACCCCGGTGGGTGGTGAACTTCTCCATGGCAGGGCCTTTCTGGGCTTCGGGTCGAGGGCTCAGGCGCCGGCGGACGCGAGATCCGTGGGGGCGCCGGCGGGCTCGAGGTCGGACGGGGAGGACAGCGTGCCGCGCACCGCGGTGGCGGCGGCCACCACGGGCGAGACGAGGTGGGTGCGCCCGCCCTTGCCCTGCCGGCCCTCGAAGTTGCGGTTCGACGTCGAGGCGCACCGCTCGCCGGGGGCGAGCTGGTCCGGGTTCATGCCCAGGCACATCGAGCAGCCCGCGAAGCGCCAGTCCGCGCCGAAGTCCTTGAACACCCGGTCCAGGCCCTCGGCCTCGGCCTGCAGCCGCACCTTGGCCGAGCCCGGCACCACCATCATCCGGACGTTCTGCGCCTTGGCGCGGCCCTTGACGATCTCCGCCGCCGCCCGCAGGTCCTCGATCCGGGAGTTGGTGCAGGAGCCCAGGAAGACGGTGTCCACCGGGATCTCCTTCATCGGGGTGCCGGCGGCCAGGCCCATGTACTCGAGGGCCCGGCGGGCGTTGGCCTTGTCGTTCTCGTCCCCGATGTCCTCGGGGTCGGGGACGGCCTGGGACAGGGGGACGCCCTGGCCGGGGTTGGTGCCCCAGGTGACGAACGGCTCGAGCTCGTCCGCGTCGAGGAAGACCTCGGCGTCGAAGACGGCGTCCTCGTCGGTGCGCAGGGTCCGCCAGTACTCGACGGCCGCGTCCCAGTCGGCGCCCTGCGGCGCGTGCGGGCGGCCCTGGACGTAGTCGAACGTGGTGTCGTCGGGGGCGATCATGCCCGCGCGGGCGCCGGCCTCGATCGACATGTTGCAGATGGTCATCCGAGCCTCCATGGACAGGGCGCGGATGGCCGAGCCCCGGTACTCCAGGACGTAGCCCTGTCCGCCGCCGGTGCCGATCTTGGCGATCACGGCCAGGATGATGTCCTTGGCGGACACCCCCGGGCGCAGCGTGCCCTCGACGTTGATGGCCATGGTCCGGAACGGGGCGAGCGGCAGCGTCTGGGTGGCCATCACGTGCTCGACCTCGGAGGTGCCGATGCCGAAGGCCAGGGCCCCGAACGCGCCGTGGGTGGAGGTGTGGGAGTCGCCGCAGACCACGGTCATCCCGGGCTGGGTGAGGCCCAGCTGGGGGCCCACCACGTGCACGATGCCCTGCTCGGCGTCCCCGAGCGGGTGCAGGCGCACGCCGAACTCGGCGCAGTTGGCCCGCAGGGTCTCGATCTGCTTGCGGGACGTGTCGTCGGCGATGCGGGAGAAGATGTCCTGCGTGGGCGTGTTGTGGTCCTCGGTGGCGATCGTGAGCTCGGGCCGGCGCAGCGGGCGGCCCGCCAGGCGCAGCCCCTCGAAGGCCTGCGGCGAGGTGACCTCGTGGAGCAGGTGGAGGTCGATGTAGAGCAGGTCCGGCCGCCCGTCCTCGCCCTGGCGCACGAGGTGGTCCGCCCAGACCTTCTCGGCGAGGGTGCGCCCGCCCCGGGGCCCGGAGGGTGCGGCGGAGGTCGTGGAGGGGGTCGAGGACTGGTAGTCCGGCATGGCGGATCCTTCCGTGCTGCCTGTGCAACGTGTTTCCTCCATGGTCGGCGCCCGGCTCGCGACGGGCCAGCTTTCGGGCTTGCTTCTCACATTCTGAGACGTCAGTATCAGTGCATGGACACATCTGGACACATGGATCCGTCCGGCGCCCCGCTCGGCACGCCGCTGGGCGGGCAGGGCACCGGGGAGTCGCTCGCGCTGACCGCGACCACCGCGCCCAGCGGGGTGGGGGTGGTCGACAAGGCCGCGATGATCCTCGACGCCCTCGAGGCGGGGCCGGCGACGCTGGCCCAGCTGGTGAGCGCCACGGGCCTCGCCCGGCCCACCGTGCACCGGCTGGCCGTGGCACTGGCCCACCACCGGTTCGTGGGACGGGACATCCAGGGCCGGTTCGTGCTCGGCTCCCGGCTCGTGGAGCTGGCGTCCGCGGCCGGCGAGGACCGCCTGATCGCGGCCGCCGGCCCCGTCCTGATGAACCTGCGGGACGCCACCGGGGAGTCCGCGCAGATCTTCCGCCGGCAGGGCGACTGGCGCGTGTGCGTGGCCTCCGCCGAACGGCCGATCGGGCTGCGGGACACGATCCCGGTGGGCACGCAGCTGTCGATGAAGGCGGGCTCCGCCGCGCAGGTGCTCGTCGCGTGGGAGGACCACGACCGCCTGCTCGAGGGCCTGCGCCACGCGCGGTTCTCCGCGACCGTGCTGGCCGGGGTGCGCCGCCGGGGCTGGGCGCAGTCGCTGGGCGAGCGCGAACCGGGCATCGCCTCCGTCTCGGCCCCGGTGCGCGGACCCTCGGGCCGGGTGATCGCCGCGGTGTCGATCTCCGGACCGATCGAACGGCTCACCCGCCAGCCGGGCCGGCTGCACGCCGAGGTCGTGGTGCAGGCCGCGCGCCAGCTCACGGAGGCGGTCCGGGCCACCACCCAGTAGCCGGGCGCCGGCGGGCCCCGCCCTGCCGTCCCCCGCCGTGCGGCGGGGGACGCTCCGCGGCCGCCGCGCTCAGCCGCGCAGGACGGCCAGCGCCCTCCGGAAGGCGGCGAAGGCCTCGAGCTCCGCCCGCACGGGGTCGACGACGGTGCGCCGGGCCGCCTCGGCCACCGACTCGCGCAGCCGGCGCCGCACCGAGCGCTCCCGCATCCGGGCGCCGAAGCCGGCGAGGACCCGGCCGGTCAGGGCCGTGAAGATCCCGAGCACCACCCCGGCGAGGACGAGCAGCGTGGGCACGGGCAGCGGGAAGCCCTCGACGTACGGGGGCGGCGGGACGGGGATCTGGAACCACTCGAGCAGGAACAGGCCCAGGAGCCACAGCAGCCCCGCGACCACCGCGAGCATCGCGAGCCACTGGACGACGTCGAGGACGAGCCACCACCAGGAGTTCCGCCCGGCCCGGAAGTCGGTGCGGGCGACGGCCTGGTCGATCGCGTCCGGCAGCCTCTCCTCGTGGGTGCGCGCGGCCTGCCGGACCGACCGGGTCCACGGTTCGGCGGCCCCGTCCGCGGCGTCGTGGGCGAAGGTGCGCACCGCGGAGTCGGCCGCGGCCCGCTGGGCGGCGCCCATGGGCGGCAGGGACGTGCGGTTGACCTCGGGGTTCACGGTCCCGCCCCGGTCGAGGTTCAGCCGCCGCATCGGGTCCTTGCGGAACCTCAGCAGCCACCGGGTGGGGATCCACCCCGTGTGCTCCGCCGCGTGCAGGGCGTAGGACCTCCCGGCGGCCCGGGCGATCCCGGGCACGTTGGCGGCCTGCGCCAGCCCGTCGGTGAGCCGCTCCTGCGCCGGCTCGGTGATCCCGGCAGGCTCCCCGTCCCCGGAGGCCTCGGCGAGCAGCGCGGCGGCGTCGTCCACGTCGGCGTCGAGCCGGGCGCCGGCCGCCGCCCTGGTGTCGGCCACCTGGCGGATCCGCGCGCGGAGGGCCTCGACGCCCTCCCCCGTCACCGCGGAGACGGCCACCGGCTTCGACAGCCCCGTGGTGGGCAGCCCGTCCTGGGCCACGAGCTCCTCGAGGGAGGCCATCACGGCGGGGACCTCGGCGTCCGGCAGCCGGTCCACCTGGTTCATCACCACCATGGTCACGGCCCCGTGCCGGGCCAGCGGCGCGATGAACTCCTGGTGGATGACCGCGTCGGCGTACTTCTGCGGGTCCACGACCCACACCACGACGTCGACCATGCCGACGAGACGCTGCACGATGGTGCGGTGGTGCAGGCTCACGGAGTCGAAGTCCGGCAGGTCGAGCAGGATCAGGCCGCCGGGCGCCTCCGCGGCGGGCGCGCCCGTGATCCGCTCCTTGACGCGCGTCCACCGGCCGGCGTCCGCGTGCCCGGTGGGCAGGGGCGTGTCGACGTGGTGGCGCTGGGTGACACCGAGCCAGTCCAGCAGGGCCTCGCTGCCCGGCTCCCCCCAGACGGCGGCCAGCGGCTCGGAGGTGGTGGGGCGGCGGGCGGCGGCCCGGGCGATGTCCCGTCCCACGACCGCGTTGAACAGGGTGGACTTCCCGGACCCGGTCGCCCCGAAGAAGCCCACCACGGTGTGGTCGGCGGACAGGGAGCGCCGCTCGGCGGCGCGGTCCAGGACGGTGCGGGACGCCGCCACGGCCTCGTCGTCGAGCCGGCCGGAGGCCAGCTCCGTGGCGCGCGCGAGCGCGGTGAGCCGTTCGGAGAGGGTCGGCGCCGCCTGCCGGGCGGGGCTCATGCGCTCTCCCCCAGCGTCCGCCCGGCGGCGCGGATGCGCTCGGCCACGGCCACGAGCTCGTCGGCCTCCGGGTGCCCGTCCAGGACGTCGAGGCGCCGCAGGAACACGGACGCCTGCTGGTCCATGACCGTGTGGATCCGGGACTCGAGGTTCTTGCGGGCGTCCTCGGCCATCCGCCGCACGGCGTCCTCCCCGAAGACCGCCTCGAGCAGCTTGGTGCCCACCACGCCGGAGCCGCCGGCGATGCCGACCTCCAGCCCGGTGAGCCCGCCCGTCATGGAGAACACGCCGATCATGAGGATCACGGTGAGCGCGTTCACACCCAGCGACATGGCCCGCGCCCTGGTCCGCTTGTCCGCGCCCTCGCGCTGGATCAGCTCCATGAGGTCGCCCTGCCAGGCGCGCACCTGCTCTGCCGTGCGCTCGCGGAAGTCCGGGGGCAGCGAGCCGAGGTCGGACCCGCCGAGCAGGACCCGGCCCGCGGGCTCGTCCAGCCAGCGGCGCTCCGCGGTCTCGGAGGCGCGCGCGGCCTCCTCAACGATCACGGTCTGCAGACCGGTCTCGATGGCCTCCTCGACCTGGACCTCGGGTGCCGGCCGCCCGCTGAAGAAGGCGGTGAGCCGGTCCCGCATCCGGCCGATCCCGGCCTCGAGGTTGCGGAAGAACTCGCCGGTGCCCACGAAGTCCTGCCAGCGGGCGAGGACCTCGCCGCGCAGCAGGGTCCCGTCCCGGGTCGACTCGATGACGGCGGCGAGCGCCTCGTCGAAGGCGCGGTCCACGTCGTGGCGCAGCTGCGCCTCGACGCGGTGCTGGGAGAGCACCGCCGTCCCGGCCGCGCCGGTGCGCTCCGCGATGGAGCGGACCGCGCCGCCGAGGGTCCGGCGGGCGATCTCCGAGCGGGAGGCGGCGTTGCGCCCCAGTTCGGCCAGGAAGTCCACCACGGGGGCGACGACGTGGGGCGGGAGCATGCCCATCTCGTTGAGCGGTGACTCCGGGACGGTGAACACCGGGGCGTCCCCGAGGCCCTGCTCGGCGAGCATCCGCCGGAGGTCGTCCTCGATCTCGGCCTCGAGCCCCTGCGGGACCCGGTCGAGGACCACGGCCACCGTGATGTCCCGCTGGGCGGCCTCGACGAGCAGCCGCCACGGCACGGCGTCGGCGTAGCGGTTCGCGGTGGTCACGAACAGCCACAGGTCGGCGGCGGCCAGCAGCTGCCCCGCGAGCCGGCGGTTCTCGTCGGAGATCGAGTCGACGTCCGGGGCGTCGAGCAGGGCGACGCCCTCGGGGATCCGCGGCTCGGCGAGCAGCACGAGGGCCTGGCCGTCCGCGGTGCCGGGCAGCGCGGACGGGGAGGCGGTGTCCGCTGCGGTCGAGCCGGCGGGGATGACCTTCCGCGCGTGGATCCGGCTCAGGTGCGGGAGCACCCGCTGGGTCGAGAACGCCTCGGCGTCGCGCGGGTGGTGGATCAGGATGGGCTGCCGGGTGGTCGGGCGGATGGCCCCGGACCGGGTCACGGGGTGCCCCACGACCGCGTTGACCAGGGTCGACTTGCCGGCGCCCGTGGAGCCGCCGACCACCGCGAGCAGCGGCGCGTCGAGGGAGCGCACCCGGGGCAGCACGTAGTCGTCGAGCTGGGCGACGGCACGGTCGATGTCCTCGCGCTCGCGCAGCACGTCGGTCGTGGACAGCGGGAGGGTCGACGCCGCGAGCAGCGCCCGCGCGTCCTCGAGGGCGCTCAGGATCTCTGTCTGGTCGGTCACAGGGACATTGTGCCAGTCAGCCTGCTGTGCACCTACGCGGCGCGGGTCGCCGGGGGCTCACGCCATCCGGACGGCGATCTTGCCGCGGACATGCCCCTCCTGGCTGAGCCGGTAGGCCTCCACGCCCTCGGCCAGGGGCACGCTGCGGGCGAGCTCGATCCGCAGCGCGCCCCGGTCCACCAGACGGCCCAGCTCGGTGAGGTCCTCGGCGGAGGGACGCACCCACATCCACGTCCCGCCGTGGGCCTCGACCGCGTCGTCGGCCACGGAGGCGTGCCGCCCCCCGTCCTTCAGGACGGCGAGCGTCTGCTCCACGACCCCGCCTACGAGGTCGACCACGACGTCCACGCCGTCCGGAGCCAGCTCCCGGACCCGCTCGGGCAGCCCGTCCCCGTAGGCCACGGGCTCCGCGCCGAGACCGCGCAGGTACTCGTGGTTGGCCTCCGACGCCGTGCCGATCACGCGGGCGCCCCGGGCCGCGGCGAGCTGGACGGCGTAGCCGCCCACGCCCCCGGAGGCGTTGTGCACGAGCACGGTGTCTCCCGCGGCCGCCTCCAGGCGGCCGAGGACCTGGTAGGCCGTGAGCCCGGCGAGCGGCAGCGCGGCCGCCCGGTCCCAGTCCACGGAGGCCGGCTTCGGCGCGAGCAGGCGTGCGGGCAGGGCGACGTACTCGGCCATCGTCCCGCCGTGCACCCAGTCCGTGCGGGCGTAGGAGATCACCTCGTCGCCCGGGGCCCACTCCGGGACGTCGATGCCGACGGCCTCCACGACCCCGGACACGTCCCAGCCGGGCACCACCGGGAACTGGACCTCCATCAGCGGATCGAGGCCGCCGGCCATGATCTTCCAGTCCACGGGGTTGATCGCGGCGCTGCGCACCTTCAGGAGCACCCAGCCCGGGGGGACCTTGGGCTCGGGGAGGTCGGTGAGCTCGAGGACTTCGGGGCCGCCGTAGCGGGCGTACGTCAATGCCTTCATGCTCCGCGCAACCGGCGGTCCCGGGAATCTGTTCCCGGCCGCGGGTCAGCGGCCCGGCTCCCGCAGGTGATCCGCGGCGTAGGCGGCGAACACCTCCCCGGGGGCCTCCCCCGTGCTGACGAAGTCCTCCCGCAGCTTTCGCGCGAGCTGCTCCAGGGCCAGGCCCAGGCGGCGGGCGCTCGTGCGCACCGGCGGCGCCGAGGACGCGGCGGCACGGTCGCGCAGCTCGAGGGCGTAGGCCAGCTGCCGGGCCAGGGAGAGGTCCGGGTCCTCCTCCTGGAAGTAGTACGTCTCGCCGTGCTGGGTGAAGTCGATCCGGGCCCGGGACACCTCCGCGGTCAGCCCGTCCAGCACCCGGGCCGCCGTCACGGGGTCCTCCTCCGCGATCCCGTCCGCGTACTCCACCTCGGCGAGGGACGTCAGCTCGAGCGCCAGGGCCCGGCGGCGGGACAGCGGCGGATAGATCTGGGTGAACCACGTCAGGGCCGCCGTGAGCAGGGCGAACCCGGTCAGCGCCTCCAGCGGGGTGGCCAGCCGGATCCAGGGGTCGGTGGCCACGACGTCCCCGAACCCCAGCGTCGCCAGGGTGACGAACGAGAGGTAGAGGGCCTCGAGGAGATCGGGGTAGGCGGCGGGGTCCACCCCCGGCGAGTACGTGAAGCCCTCGGGGACGTGCGGCAGGTAGATCAGGGCCCAGCCGAGGCCCTGCAGGAGCACCCACAGGAGCACCACCGTGATCATCGAGCCCGGGCCCACGGCCGAGCCGAAGCGGTGCCCGGTGCGCCGGGAGACCCACCAGACGCCCGACTGCACCCGGCCGCCGACGGCGCCCGAGCCGCTGGGGTGCAGCAGGCTGTGGTACATGTCCCGCAGGCCGAGCACGATCACCGTGGTCCCCAGCAGCGTCAGCAGCACGTCCACGTCGTCGCTCCGTCCCAGTCGATGACCGTCCTTCCCGGGGACCTTACCCGGTGGCGCCCGGGCCCGTCCCGGAGGTTCGGCCTCCGTGCTTGCCCCGGGGACCATCAGCAGGGTTACGGTGGAAGCATCCGCTGCCCCGGACGGCGACGCGGCCCCCACAGGGACGGAAGGACGACGATGGACATCAACCTGGTGCTGGCGCTCTTCGCCGGAGCCGTCCTGCTGATCTCGGCGTTCTCGACGCTGCTGCAGCGGATCAGTCTCCCCGGCCCGGTGCTCGCCCTCGCGTTCGGCGCGCTGATCGGCCCCTACGCGCTGGACCTCGTGCGGATCGAGGACTTCGGCCTGCCCCCGGGAACGCTGCTGGAGCAGGCGGCGCGGATCACCCTGGCGGTGGGCCTGGCCGGGGTCGCCCTGCGCCTGCCGCACGGCTACTGGCGCAGCGACGCCCGCTGGATCGCCGTGGTCATCGGGCTGGGCATGGCCCTGATGCTCGTCGTGGCCACCGGCGTGCTGTGGGCGGCGCTGGGTGTGCCGTTCCTGGTGGCGCTGCTGCTGGGCGCGATCATCACCCCGACCGACCCCGTGGTCACCACCCCGATCGTCACGGGTTCCCTGGCCGAGGAGCGGATTCCCGAGCGGGTCCGGCACAATCTCTCGGCCGAGAGCGGGCTCAACGACGGACTGGCCTACCTCTTCGTCCTCCTCCCGGTGCTGCTGCTGACCGAGCCGGACCGGGCGTGGCACGAGCTGCTGACCACGGTCCTGCTGTGGGAGGTGCTCGGCGCGGCGGTGTTCGGGGCGCTGGCGGGCTTCCTGCTGGGCAGGCTGTTCGTCGTCGTCCGCCGGCACGGGCTCATGGAGGAGAGCTCCTACCTGGCCTTCGTGGTGCCGCTGGCACTCGTGCTGCTCGGGACCGGCAAGCTGCTGGGCACCGACGCCCTGCTGGCCGTCTTCGTGGGCGTCGCGGTCTTCGGGCAGGTGATCCCCCAGCGGGACGAGGCGCAGGAGGACAAGGTCCAGGACGCCGTGGCCCGGCTGTTCCTGCTGCCGGTGTTCATCCTGCTCGGCCTGGCGCTGCCGGTCGGTGAGTGGACGGAACTGGGCTGGGGTGCTCCCCTGGTCCTCGGCGCGGCGCTGCTGCTGCGCCGCTTCGTCGCCCTGTGGGCGCTCCGGCCGCTGCTGCGGGGCGTGCACGACCGCGCCGAGACGCTCGTCCTGAGCTGGTTCGGGCCCATCGGCGTCTCCGCCCTGTTCTACGCGACGCTGGCCGAACGGCACACCGGCAACCACGAGATCTTCGTCCACACCACCCTGGCCGTCACCCTGTCCGTGCTCGTCCACGGGCTGTCCACCGCACCGCTGAGCGCGTGGCTCCAGCACCGGGAGCCGGAGCGGAAACAGGAGAAGGAGACCCCCGCATGAGCCCGCAGCACCCCTGTCCCAGGCCCCTCATCACGGACCGGGAGGCCCGCCGTGTGGTTTGACTCCCGGGCATAGGGCGCCACCGCCCTGACCCTGCTCGCGGCTCTCCAGCTGCTCGTGGCCCTCGTCTCGGCGCGCCGTCCGGGGGCCCGGCGCTTCTTCACCTCGGACCCCGTCCTGCTGCTGGCCGACGGCCGGATCCGGGGCGAGGCGCTGCGCCGCAACCGGCTCACCGAGTCGGAGCTGCGCCAGGCCGTGCGGATGCAGGGCACCGGCGAACTCTCCCGGGTCGAGGCGGTCGTGCTCGAGACCAACGGCAAGCTCAGCGTCATCACATCGAGCTCCTACGGCGACGGGTCCGCGCTCGCGGACGTCCGCGGGACCGAGGCCCTGGGCGACGACGACCGCCGGGGACCGGCCGGCCCGGAGGCGTGAACCGCACGGCGCGGTGGCGCTGCGCCGGGCCCGGTGCTCGCACGTTCCCGCCCGCGGCCCCGGGGCGGTCAGGGGCCGGAGCGGCCCTCCTGCTCGAGCAGCCGCAGCCGCTCCCGGTACTCGTCCTCGGTGAGCTCTCCGGCGGCGTGGCGCTCCAGCAGGCCGTCCCGGGCCCGGCGCAGGCCGAGCCGGGTGCGCGACCTGCGGCCCCAGCGGGTGTTCTGCCCGTAGCGTCCCACGAGCCACCGGACGCCCCGGGCCACGGTCCACACCGCGGCGGCGGCCAGCAGGGCCCAGGACATCACCTCCCAGCCCTGGAAGGGGGTCAGTCCCAGTTCGCCCACGGTCCCACCGTCCCTCCGGCGTCGTCCGTCGTTCCTGTCTCCGGCGGCGCGCCGTCCGGGGCGCGCTCGGTGGCCGAAGAGTAGCAGTCGCCTCCGACGCCGGGCCGGGGCGGTCCGGTCGGGTCGGCGGCCGCCGGGGCCCCCGGGCGCCGGCGGGGTCAGCGGGTGAGCGTGCCGATCCCCTCGAGGATCGCCGCGTGCACGCGCGGGTCGCTGAGCGGCAGGAAGTGACCGCGCGTGCCGAGCTGGACGTTGCGCGCCCCTTCCAGGTGGCTGCCGCCCGGGATGTGGGGGTCGAACAGGCCGTAGACGGAGACGATGTGCTGGTTGACCTCCCGGCGGGTGGTCAGCGCGGTGAGCTCCGGGGAGTGGGGCAGGAACACCCGGATCGTCGGGAGGGGCAGGAGCCGGGCGAGCTCGGAGCCCGTGAAGGGGGTGTTGACGGCCACGAGCCCCCGGATCACGGTGCCCTTGTTGTGGTGGGCCAGGAGGTGCTTGCCGATCAGCCCGCCCTTGCTGTGCGCCACCAGCACGCAGCGCTCGATCCCCTCCCGGCGGATGTGCTCGTCGACCAGCGCCGCCATGTCCTCGATGGTCCCGGTGTTGAACCTCAGGTCCTCCACCACGTGGACGTCGTGGCCGTGCTCCCGCAGCAGCCCGGCCACCGGGAGCATGAACGTCCACGACTCGTAGATCCCGGGGATCAGCACGACCGGCGTCCGCCCCGGCTCTCCCCGGCCCCGGTAGTGGGCGGGCTCCCACCGGCCGAGGACGCCCGCGGCCTGCCACCGGACCGCGTAGACGTAGTCGCGGGCCCAGGCCGCGAGATTCGCGGCCGCCGCGCCCAGCCGCGGGATCACACCGGGCTCCCGGGACGGCAGGCGGCGAGGAAGGGCGCGCAGGCGGCGGCGAGCTCCCGGGGGTCGGTGTGCTGGACGTTGTGCGGGGCCCCGGGGATCTCCAGGAAGCGGGCGTCGGGGGCCGCCCGGGCCAGCCGGCGGGACCAGTCCCGCCGGGCGATGGGGTCCCGGGACCCGCGCACCACCAGCCCGGGGGGCGTGCAGCCCCGGATGTCCTCCTCGATCCGGTCGCGGAGCATGTGCCGGGCAGTGCGCAGATAGCGGAGCGGGCCCATCCGGAGGTAGTCGCGGACGACCACGGCGTTGGTGCGCAGGGGCTCGCGCGCGGTGTCCCGCAGCAGCCGCCGTCCCTGGCCGAGCAGACTGCGCGCGGTGGGGTCGACGGTCGGTCCCACCAGCACGTAGCCGGCGCACAGCCCGGGGTGGTCCCTGACGGCGTCCACGACGACCTGGCAGCCCATGGAGTGCCCCACGACCACGGGAGCCCGCAGCCCCAGCGCCTCGACGGCCCCCGCAACCACGCGGCCGAGCTCGGGCACCGACAGGGGCCGGGCGGGGCGCGGCGAGGACCCGCAGCCCGGCAGGTCGACGGCGTAGACGTCGTGCGTGGCCGCGAGCGCGTCAGCGAGCCGCAGGAAGTACCGGCCCGACATGCCGATGCCGTGCACGAGGACCACCGGGGGCCGCGCGCGGTCGAAGGTCCCCCGCACGTCGACCGCGTGGGTGCCGGCGACGACGCGCCGCCGCTCGAGCCCCGGGTGCCCCCGCGCCCTCACCGGTGGGTCGCCTCGAGCGCCAGGCGCACGACGTCGAGCGGGTCCCGCCGCGCGGCGTGGGCCGCCAGCTGCCGCCGGGCGCCGGAGCCGTCCCGCAGGACGCCGGCCACCACGGACTCCACCTGCGCGGCCTCGTCCCACTCGGCGAGCACGGGGCGCACGACGGCCAGCAGCTCCGCCACGACGTCCGCGGCCGGGGCGGGCGCGCCGGAGGCCGGGCTGATCAACGGCCCCTCGACGCCGTCCCTGCTGGCCTGCCAGGACCAGGTCCGCAGCTGCGCCGCGCTCACCGGCGGCGCAGGGAGGCCCGCCCGCCACTGGCGGGCGGCAGTCTCGACCAGCGCCCGGCCGAGGGCGGCCAGCACCCCGGCGTGCTCCGCGTCCAGGCACATGTCGGTGATCCGGATCTCCACGGTGGGGTAGCGGGCCGAGAGCCGGGCGTCGAAGTAGATCATGCCGAGGTCGAGGGGCACCCCGGAGCGCAGCAGGGCCTCGCGCTGCCGGTCGTGCTCCTCGACCGAGCCGAAGACCTCCGTGGGACCGGAGGTGGGCCAGCGGACCCAGGCCTGGTAGCGGTAGCTGCTGAAGCCGCTCTCCCGGCCGTACCAGAACGGGGAGTTGCCGCTCAGGGCGAGCAGGACGGGCAGCCACACCCGGATGCGGTCCAGCACGGCCACGCCCTCCTCGCGGCTGCCGACGCCCACGTGGACGTGGAGGCCGCAGGTCAGCTGCTCGGCGGCCACCAGCCCGAAGCGCTCCTGGAGCCACCGGAAGCGCGGTGCGGGCACGAGGTGCGGCGCGCCCGCCGTGACCGGTGAGGCGAGGGCGACGGCGCGGGCACCCACCGCGCGGGCGGCGGCGTCGGCCAGGCGGCGCCCCTGACGGATCGCGGCGATCTGCTCCGCGAGGCCGGTCAGCGGAGGACTCGCGACCTCGATCTGCTCCTGCTGCAGCTCGGTGGTGACCTGGTGCGCCGGTGCCGTCGCCGGGGAGGAGCGGACGCCGGCGGCGTGCGCGTCCACGGCGTCCGGGCCGGCGGGGGCGGGCTCCAGCGTCACGGCGTCCACGAGGAGCAGCTCCTCCTCCACGCCGAAGGTGCGGGTGGGGCCGGTGGTCGCTGCGGGGGACGGGTGCGGGAAAACGGTGATCACCACCATCCGGGAGGGGCTGGAGCGGTGCGGACGGGCTGGGCGGGAGGCCCCGCCGTCGTCGCCGGGCGGATCCCCCGGCTCACTGCGGAGCGTAGCACCGGGGACCCGCGCAGCGCCGCTGCGGGAGCTCGCCACGCCTCTTGACGCGGAGGGCGGGGCGGGGTTCGCTGGAGGGGCCAGGAGGGGAGTATCCCCCCGCGCAGCGTCGTCACGACGGTCCCCCGCAGGATCCGGCGCGCGGGCCCGGAACGGGCCGGGAGAGACCTCCGGTCGGGAACCGGAGGGTGGCTGGTGGCGATGGACGTCCCGTTCTGGGGGTGGGCCGCGGTGATCGGCGGCATCGTGGTCCTGCTGGCCGTGGACCTGCTCGCCCACCGGCGCCCGCACGCGATCGGGCTGCGCGAGGCCGCGGTGTGGACGGCGGTGTGGGTGGCCTGCGGGACGGGCTTCGGGGTGGTGGTCTGGGCCGTCTTCGGGTCGCAGGCCGGCCAGCAGTACTTCGCCGGGTACCTGATCGAGAAGTCGCTCTCCGTGGACAACGTGTTCGTCTGGGCGGTCCTGCTCACGTACTTCGCCGTCCCCCGCGCCTACCAGCACCAGGTGCTGTTCCTGGGCGTCTTCGGGGCGCTGGTGCTGCGCGGCGCCTTCATCGCCGCGGGCGCGGCGCTGATCCACGCCTTCGAGGGAGTGCTCTACCTCTTCGCCGCGTTCCTGCTCTGCACCGGGTGGCGGATGCTCCGGCAGCGGGAGGCGCGTCTTGACCCGGACCGGTCGGCGGTGCTGCGGGTCTTCCGCCGCTGCGTGCCGATGACCGAGGTGTTCTACGGGCAGCGGCTCGTGGTGCGCGTCGGCGGGGCGCTGCGGGCCACGCCGCTGCTGGCGGTGCTGGTGCTGATCGAGGCCACCGACGTGGTCTTCGCCGTCGACTCGATCCCGGCCGTCTTCGCGGTCACCGACGAGGTCTACATCGTCTTCACCGCCAACGCCTTCGCCGTGCTGGGGCTGCGGGCCATGTACTTCCTGCTGGCGGACCTGATGCACCGTTTCGTGCACCTGCGCGCCGGGCTGGCCCTGGTCCTGGTGTGGGTGGGGGTGAAGATGGCGCTCAAGGTCGACGTGGTCGACATCCCCACGGGAGTCTCCCTCGCGGTGATCACGGCCGTCCTGGTCGTGTCGGTCGGCACGAGCCTGCGCGCCACCCGCGGGCAGGGGCGGCGGGCGCCGCAGTGCCCGGAGGCCCCGCCGTTCCGGACCGCGACCCCCGCCGAGCTCGCGGCGCTCCAACCCCTGCGGCCGTCCCGGGCCGCCTCCGCGGACCGGGACGAGGACGGCCGGAGCGGCCCCTGAGGGGCGCGGACCGCGCCCCGTGGGAGGGTCGCCGCCCCGTGAAGGAGCCGACCCCGTGCACCGCAAGCTCTCCGTCCTCGTCGAGGCGGACCCCGACGGCCGGTTCGTCCGGGTCAGCGTGACCGGTCCCCTGACCCGCGCGAACCAGCAGGCCCTCCACGCCGCCGCCGGGGCCGGCGCTGCGCGAGGCCTCCTGAGCCTTCCGGCGCAACGTTGCCGCGACCGACGGCCCGGATGCGAAGATTGGCGGCAGTGCACACGACATCCTGAGCGCGACCCACCGTGGGGCCGGGGATGAGGAACAGGACGGCGGGACCCATGAACGACCACCCCACGAGAGACCGGGCCGCGGAGGCCACCGGCGGGCTCGACCCCCGCCGGTCGGCCGGGCGCCTGGTCGCCGTGGACGCCGCCCGGGGACTGGCTCTCGTGGGGCTGACGGCGGTCCACTTCCTGCCGCAGTCCTATCCCGACAACGACCGGCCGACGCTGTCCTGGCTGCTGTTCGCCGGGGACTCCGCGGCGCTGTTCGCGCTGCTCGCCGGGGTCGGCCTCGCCTTCTCCACCGGAGCGCGCAGACCCCGCAGGGGCCGGGACCTGACCGCCGCCCGCGCGGGGATCGCGGTGCGCGCGCTGCTGATCATGGTGATCGGGCTGACCGTCGGGTACCTGATGCCGGCGGACCCGCCGGCCGTCGGCATCCTGGTCCACTACGGGCTCTTCTTCCTGCTCGCGCTGCCCTTCCTGGGGCTGCGGGCACGGACCCTGCTCCTGTGCTCGGGCGCGTTCCTGCTCCTCGGGCCCCTCCTGATCCACTGGCTGGGCGACGTGGTGCCCGAGCACAGCGCCGCCAACCCGACGTTCGCCCACCTCGTCACCGAACCGGTCGCGCTCTTCTGGCAGCTGACGCTGACCGGCACGTACCCGGCCGTGACGTACATGGCGTACCTGCTCGCCGGGCTCGCCCTCGGCCGCCTCAACCTCAAGAGCCTGCGTCTGCAGAGCCGCCTCCTGGCCGCGGGACTCGGCCTCGCGGCCCTCGCCAAGCTCGTCTCCTGGGTGCTCCTCTACGGCATGGACGGCTACAACGTGCTGCTCTACAGCATCGTCTCCCTCACCCGGGCGGACCTGGACCACCTCGTCGTCTTCGGCGCCGACGGGCCCCTGCCGACGTCCTCGCTGTGGTGGCAGGCGCTCTCCGCCCCGCACACCAACACGCTCCTCTCGGTGGCCTGGAGCCTCGGGGTGAGCACGGCCGTGCTCGGCGCCTTCCTGCTCGCCGGCCGCGAGTTCGGCAAGTGGCTGCTGCCGCTCACGGCCATGGGGGCCATGACCCTGTCCCTGTACACGGGACAGCTGGTCCTGCTGGCCACCGAGGTCCACTACAGCAGCCCGCTGCTCTGGTTCGCCGCCTGCCTCCTCGTCTCGGCGCTCGTGGCGCTCGCCTGGCGGCACGCCTTCGGACGGGGTCCGCTGGAACGGCTCGTGTCCGCGGCCGCGCACGCGACCACCCGTGCCGTCGCCGATCGGGGGACGCCCCGCGGCCCGGAGACCCCCAGGAGGCCCCTGGGGTAGCACGTGGCTCCGCCGGCCGGACACGCGCCGACGGCTGAAACACGGCCCCGGCCGCTCGCGGGCCGCACGGATCCGTTAGCGTGACAGCAGCGCCGCCCGGCGCCGGCAGTCGGAGCGCCCGCCTGCCGTGGACCTCAGGAGGAACCATGCCGAAACCCGTCATCAGCAAGGCCAGCACCGTCTGGACCGGCGATCTCTTCAACGGCTCGGGCACCACCAGCCTGGCCGGCTCGGGCCTGGGCCCCTTCGACGTGGACTGGGACACCCGCGCGGAGAGCGGCGCCGGCGCCAAGACGAGCCCCGAGGAGCTCCTGGCCTCCGCGCACGCCACCTGCTACGCCATGGCGTTCTCCAACATGCTCGCCCAGAACGAGACCCCGCCGACCCGGATGGACTCCTCGGCCGAGGTGACCTTCGTGGCGGGCGAGGGCATCAAGGGGGTCGAGCTGACCGTGGTGGCGCAGGTGGAGAACATCTCCGCGGAGGACTTCGCGCGCATCGCCGAGGAGGCCAAGTCCGGCTGCCCGGTCTCCCAGGCCCTGTCCGTGGACATCACCCTGGACGCCTCGCTGGCCTGATCCGGCGCCCGGCCCCGCCGGCCCGGGCACTGCCCCGGCCGGTGGGGCCCGCCGCGTGTCGGTGACGGCGACGGACGGAGGCCCGGACGGCGACGGCGTGGCAGGTCGCGACCGCCCTCTCCCGCTCCTCGTCGATCCGCCCCGGCCGGCCGGGCCCGTGATGTCAGACGCGGTCGCGTTCGGCGAGCGCCCGGCCGAGGTCCTCGGCCTGCAGGTCGGCGTTGACGGCCGTGGCGGTCGTGAGCCCGGCCGCTGCCGCGGCGAGGACCTGGGCGTGGAGGTCCGTGACGTTGCCCGCCACGTAGACCCCCGGCACGTCCGTGCCGCCTGTGGGCGCCGAGGGCACGTACGTGCCGACGGCATGGCCCTTCTCCTCCACCTGGGCCGTGCGCAGGCCGAGGGAGTCGATGAGGGCGGAGCGGACCGTGAAGCGCGGCACCACGACCACGGCCCGGCACGGCACGAGCTCGCCGGAGACCAGCCGCAGACCGGTGATCCGATCCCCCGACACCTCCACGCGCCGCACCTCGCCCGCCACGCACGCGATGCCGAGGGCCGCCAGGTGCTCGCGCTCCTCGTCGTCCGGCGCCGGGGCGGTGTGCTGCACGAAGATGATGTCGCGGCTCCACTGCCGGAACAGCTGCGCCTGCTGCACGCCCAGAGGGCCGGTGCCCAGCACCGCCAGCGGCTCGTCCCGCCACTCCCAGCCGTGGCAGTAGGGGCAGTGGACGACGTCGCGGCCCCACCGCTGCGCCACGCCCGGGACGTCCGGCAGCTCGTCGGTCAGTCCGGTGGTGATCAGCACGCGGCGCGCCCGCACCGACCGGCCGTCCTCGAGCGCCAGCAGGAACCGGACGCCGTGGCCGTCGTCCCCGGCGGGACGGGCGGAGACCACTGTGCCGTCGACGACGTCCGCTCCGTAGCCGGTGACCTCGGCACGCCCGTCCGCGAGCAGCGCGCCCGGGGCGTCGCCGTCGCGGCCGAGGTAGTTGTGCACGTGCTCCGCGGGGTCGTTGCGCGGGGCCCCGGCGTCCACCACGAGGACCGTGCGCCGGGCGCGGGCCAGGCACAGCGCCCCGGCGAGGCCCGCGGGCCCCCCACCGACGACGACCACGTCGTAGCTCTCGTTCACGGTGCGCTCCTCTCCCCCGCCGTGCGCTCAGCCCGTGCCGGACCCGCGCAGGGTCAGCGGGGCTGGGCCGGGTTGAAGGGCGTGCCCTGGGACGGTGGGTTGATCGGAGGCCCGGAGGTCTCCGGCGAGACGGGCGAACCGCCGCTGGTCCCGGACACCTCCGGCGCGGCCTCGGGCACCGCGCCGCTGGGCTCGGCCCCCTGGCGCAGCGCCTCGATCCGTCGCTCCAGGACCTGCACCACGGGCAGCCGGTCGGCATGCGCCCGTTCGTAGTCCAGCAGCTGCTGCACCCCGCGCTCGTCGAGGCCCGAGATCTTCGAGCCGAGCACGCCCACGGGGAGGTGGTCGTAGTCGGGCAACGGGAGGTCGTCGTGCTGGGAGATGTCGTTCACGTCTGCTCCTCGGCTCATGGCCGCCGATCCGGACGTCGGCGGCGACGGTCCTGCCACGGTAGCAGTCCGACCACCACAACGTAAGGGTACTTAGTGCTCGGCGCCGAGTTCGGCGCGGCCTCCCCTGCCGGCACTCCCCGGGCGCTGGGCTGGAACGACGACGTCCCCCGGACCGTGTGGTCCGGGGGACGTCTTCCGTGGTGACCCCAGCGGGATTCGAACCCGCGTTACCGCCGTGAGAGGGCGGCGTACTAGGCCGCTATACGATGGGGCCGCACCGATCCGGTCCGCGGTTTCCCGCGACCGGCCTCGTACACTGTACCAGGTCCCGGGCCCTGTTCCGGACGCCGGCCCTGTTCCGGCAGCGCAGCGCACCCCGGACACGAGAACACCCCCGGACCGTGTGGTCCGGGGGTGTTCTGCGGTGGTGACCCCAGCGGGATTCGAACCCGCGTTACCGCCGTGAGAGGGCGGCGTACTAGGCCGCTATACGATGGGGCCGTACTGATCCGATGGAGCAGCGCTGGGATACCAGGACTCGAACCTAGAATGACGGTACCAGAAACCGTAGTGTTGCCAATTACACCATATCCCACTGTCGTCCCCGGTCCGGCGGTTTCCCGCGGCGACCGGCGCAACGCAAAAGAACTATACCGGCCTTCCGGCGGGGCGGCAAATCGGGCTCAACGGCAGTAGCGGTCCTCGAGCTCCGCGTCGATCCCCCGACGGCGGGCGATGCCCGCCAGCGCCCGGACGACCGGCCCCAGCCAGCGGTAGAGCCCCGGGAGGTTGATGTCGGTCCACTCGATGAGCAGCGCCGTGCGGAGCAGGCTCCGCGGGCGGCCGTCCCGGCGGGTGCGCCCGTCCCGGGCGAGTCCGTACAGGGCCACCAGGCCCTTCTCGAAGCCCTCGTGGGCGGGCCGCACCTCGACCACGAAGCGGGCCGGCGACCCACTCGGGTTCTTCCAGCGGAACAGATGCTCCGGGGGCACCTCGACCTCGCCGCCCGCCCCGAGGTCCCGCACGACGTGGCCGACCTGGACCCGCAGCACGCCCTCGAGGACCCGAACGCGCATCCCGAACCGGCGGTGGTAGTGGGCGAGCACCTCTCCCCCGGCCTCCACCTCGACGTGCAGCAGGGCGTGCTCGCCCCCGGTCTCCGCGCCGGTGCGCAACCACGTGATGGTGTCGCGCTGCACGGGATTGCGGTGCTGCGGGCGTCCCGCGCGCATCGTCTCGATCTGGTCATCCGTCCGGTCCATGCTGATCGCGCCCGTGTCCCAGGCTACGCCGGAGCGCCCGGGTGTGTGCAGATGACGTCCCCGCCGACGACGACGGTCCGGCCCGCCCTCCGCGGAGGGCGGGCCGGACCGTCGTCGTCGGCGGGGAGGGCGCTCAGCCGAGCTGGGCGGCGAGGGCGCGCAGGCGGGTCAGGGAGGAGTCCTTGCCGAGTATCTCGAGGGACTCGAACAGGGGCGGCGAGATCCGCCGGCCCGAGACGGCGGTGCGGACGGGGCCGAAGGCCAGTCGCGGCTTGATGCCCAGCCCGTCCACGATGGCTTCGCGGAGCGCGGTCTCGAGGGCGGCGGCGCTCCAGTCCTCGAGCGGCTCCAGGGCGGCGAGCGCGGCCCGCAGGACGTCGCCGGCGGAGTCCTTGAGCTGCTTGCGGGCGTCGTCGGCGACCTCGATCTCGTCGTCGGCGGCGAAGAGGAAGGACAGCAGCTCGGGGGCCTCGCCGAGCAGGTTCATCCGCTCCTGGACCAGCGGGGCGGCCCGGTCGAGGATGTCCCGCTGGCGCTCGTCCAGGGTCTCCCCCAGCACGCCGCCGGCCTGCAGGTAGGGGACGAGCCGGTCGCGGAAGTCCTCGGGGGCGAGCCTGCGGACGTGGGTGCCGTTGATCGCGGTGGCCTTCTTGAGGTCGAAGCGCGCGGGGTTCGCCAGGACGTCGTGGACGTCGAAGTGCTCCACGAGCTGCTCCACGGTGAAGACGTCCTCGTCCGCGGACAGGGACCAGCCCAGCAGGGCCAGGTAGTTGAGCAGGCCCTCGGGGACGAAGCCGCTGTCCCTGAGGTGGAAGAGGCTGGACTCGGGGTCGCGCTTGGACAGCTTCTTGTTGCCCTCGCCCATGACGTAGGGCAGGTGGCCGTACTCGGGCACGTACTTCGCGAAGCCGATCTCGACCAGGACGCGGAACAGCGCGATCTGGCGCGGTGTCGAGGAGAGCAGGTCCTCGCCGCGCAGCACGTGGGTGATCTCCATGAGGGCGTCGTCCACGGGGTTGGTCAGCGTGTACAGCGGCTGGCCGTTGGCGCGCACCACCACGTAGTCCGGGATGGAGCCGGCCCGGAAGACGATCTCGCCGCGGATCATGTCGTGGACCACGATGTCCTCGTCCGGCATCCGCAGCCGCAGCACGGGCTCCCGGCCCTCCGCCCGGTACGCCGCGATCTGCTCCTCGGTGAGGTCGCGGTCGAAGTTGTCGTAGCCGAGCTTGGGGTCGCGGCCGGCCGCCCGGTGCCGGGCCTCGACCTCCTCCGGGGTGGAGTACGCCTCGTAGACCGCCCCGTGATCCCGGAGCCGGGCGGCCACGTCGCGGTAGACGTCCAGGCGCTGCGACTGCCGGTACGGGGCGTGCGGACCCCCGGTCTCGACGCCCTCGTCCCAGTCGATCCCCAGCCACGCGAGCGCCTCGAGCAGCTGCTGGTAGCTCTCCTCCGAGTCGCGCAGGGTGTCGGTGTCCTCGACGCGGAAGACCATGGTGCCGCCGGTGTGGCGGGCGTGGGCCCAGTTGAACAGCGCGGTGCGGATCAGTCCCACGTGCGGGGTGCCCGTCGGGGACGGGCAGAAGCGCACGCGCACGGGCGAGGAGGTGGTCGAGGCGGTGGCCGGGGTGGCGGGCGTGTCGGTCATGGCTCTTTCGTGGATCGGTCGGGGTCTGGGCGGGGTCGTGCGGTGGTGCGGGGCGCCGCGGTGCCCGCACGGGTCGGCGGTGCGGACCGGCGCCGGCCGGCGGTGCGGGTCAGCGGCGCAGGACGGTCGGCAGGACGCCGATGCCCTCGACCTCCACCTCGATCCGGTCGCCCTCGTCGACGATGCCGACGCCGGCGGGCGTGCCCGTGAGGATGACGTCGCCGGGCAGGAGCGTGAACGCCTGGGAGACGTAGGAGACGAGGAACGGGACGTCGAAGACCATGTCCCGGGTGTTGCCGTCCTGCTTGGTCTCGCCGTTGACGCGGCTGCGCACGGCGAGGGCGGAGGTGTCGAGGTCCGTCTCGATCCAGGGCCCGAGCGGGCAGGCCCCGTCGAAGCCCTTGGCGCGCGCCCACTGCCCGTCGGTCTTCTGCA
This sequence comes from Kocuria sp. CPCC 205231, assembly GCF_040980965.1. Taxonomy (NCBI): domain Bacteria; kingdom Bacillati; phylum Actinomycetota; class Actinomycetes; order Micrococcales; family Micrococcaceae; genus Kocuria; species Kocuria sp. CPCC 205231. The sequence continues at coordinate 85,570 of NZ_JAVKPP010000007.1, forward strand.
CGTCGCGGCCGGTGAGGTCGTTGGCGGCGGTGTAGCCGAAGACCACCTCGGGCACGCGCTCCACGGGGACGTCCTTGCACATCCGCCCGATGACGACGGCGAGCTCGGCCTCGTAGGAGACCTGCTCGGTCCACGCGGGCAGGGTCACGGGGTCGCCGGGACCGGCGACGGACGTGTTGGGCTTGAAGAACAGCATCGGCGAGGTGGGCAGCTCGTTGCCCAGCTCCGCGGCGTGGTCGGCGTAGTTGCGGCCGACGCACACGATCTTGGAGCGCGGGATCACGGGGGCGAGGAGGCGGACGTCGGCGATGTCGTGGCGCTGCTGGGTGGGGTTGATCCCGGTGTAGAAGGGGTCGCCCGCGAGGACGGTGACCGTCTCCTCGCCGGCGGCGCCCTGCACCGCGCCGAAGTGGATCTCGCTGTCGACCGTGAACCTGGCAATTCGCATGGGACCAGGCTATCCCACGGTCCGCGGGCGGCCGCGCGGCCCCGGTGGCGCCACCGGGGCCGCGCGGGGCTCAGACCAGGCGGGTCAGCCAGCCGTGCGGGTCCTCCGCGCGGCCCGTCTGGATCTCCAGGAGCTGCCGACGGATGTCCATGGTGACCTCGCCGGGCCGGGCGCCCTCGTCGCCGATGGTCTCCTCGGTGGAGACGAGCCGGCCGATGGGGGTGATGACGGCGGCGGTCCCGCACGCGAACGCCTCGGTGATGGTCCCGGCCTGCCAGCCCTCGCGCCACTCGTCGAGGGTGAAGCGGCGCTCCTCGACGGTCATCCCGCGGTCCTTCGCGAGCTGGATGATCGAGCGGCGGGTGACGCCCTCGAGGATCGTGCCGGTGAGCTCGGGGGTCACCAGGCGGCCGTCGTCGTAGACGAAGAACACGTTCATGCCGCCCAGCTCCTCGACGGCGTCGCCGCGGTCGCGGTCCAGGAACATCACCTGCTGGCACCCGTGGGCGTCGCCCTCCATCTGGGCGATCAGGGAGGCGGCGTAGTTGCCGCCGCACTTGGCCGCTCCCGTGCCGCCGCGGCCGGCGCGGGCCCAGTCGCGGGAGAGCCAGATGTCCACGGGCTTCACCGGGCCGCCGAAGTAGTTGCCGGCCGGGGAGGCGATCACGGAGTACAGCACCTGGCGGGACGGGCGCACGCCCAGGAACGCCTCCGTGGCGATCATGAACGGGCGCAGGTAGAGGGACTCCCCGTCCCCGTCGGGCACCCACTGCTCGTCCACCGACACGAGCTCGCGCAGCGAGTCCAGGAACAGCTGCTCGGGCAGCTCCGGCAGCGCCAGCCGGCGGGCCGACAGGTTGAGCCGGGCGGCGTTGGCCTCGGCCCGGAACGTCCACACGGAGCCGTCCGCGTGCCGGTAGGCCTTGAGCCCCTCGAAGATCTCCTGGCCGTAGTGCAGCACGGCCGCGGCGGGGTCCAGCACCAGCGGACCGTACGGCTCGACCCGCGGGTCGCTCCAGCGGCCCGTGCCCTTCTCGACGTCCCCGAACCAGTCGATCTTCACCATGTGGTCCGTGAAGTTCGTGCCGAAGCCCGGCTCGGCGAGGATGGCCGCCCGGACCTCCTCCGGGACCGGGTCCTGGCTGAGGTGGTGGGCGAAGGTGGTGGGCTGTGTGGTCACTGCGTCTCCCTGCGAGGTCGACCCCGTGGCGACCGGCACGCGGGGCTCAGCTGTTGGTTCCGTGCCCCAGCCTATCCCCGGAGCACGGCCGGATCGGCTCAGGCGAGGGCGGCGAGCACGCCGTCGCCCACCTGGGCGGTGGTGCGGGACTCGTTGCCGTGGGCCGCGAGGTCCTGCTGCACGGCGGCCTCGATCCGGGCCGCCGGCCCGGAGTGGCCGAGGTGCTCCAGCATCATGGCGGTGGCGAGGATCGCCGCCACGGGGTTCGCCTTCTGCTGCCCGGCGATGTCCGGTGCGGAGCCGTGCACGGGCTCGAACATCGAGGGCGCCGTGCGGTCCGCGTTGATGTTGCCGGCCGGGGCCAGTCCGATGCCGCCCGTCACCGCGCCGGCGAGGTCGGTGAGGATGTCCCCGAAGAGGTTGTCGGTGACGATGACGTCGAAGCGCGCCGGGTCGGTCGTGAGGAAGATCGTGGCCGCGTCCACGTGCAGGTAGTCGACGGCGACGTCGGGGAACTCGGCACCGATCTCCTCGACGAGGCGCGCGTAGAGGCGGCCCGCGTTGACGAGCACGTTGTGCTTGTGGACGAGGGTCAGCCGCTTGCGCTCCCGCCCGGCGGCGAGCTCGAAGGCGTAGCGCACGAGGCGGCGCACGCCGTAGGCGGTGTTGAGCGAGACCTCGGTGGCGATCTCGGCGTCGGTGCCGCCGCGCAGCACCCCGCCGTTGCCGGCGTACGGGCCTTCGGTGCCCTCGCGCACCACCACGAAGTCGATGTCCCCGGGGTGGGAGAGCGGGCTGGTGGTGCCCGGGAAGAGCTTGGACGGGCGGAGGTTGACGAAGTGGTCGAGGCTGAAGCGCATCTTCAGCAGCACGTCGCGCTCGATGATCCCGGACGGGACCCGCCGGTCCCCGGGGGCGGCGCCGACCGCGCCGAACAGGATGGCGTCGTGGGTCCGCAGCTCGTCCAGCGTCCGGTCCGTGAGGGTCTCCCCCGTGTCCAGCCAGTGCTGCGCGCCGAGGCCGAACTCCGTCCTCTCCACCGTGACGCCGGCCGCGGCGGTCACCGCGTCGAGGACCTTCACCGCCTCGGCCGCGACCTCGGGGCCGATGCCGTCACCGGGGACGAGGGCGATCTTCAGGTGGGCGGGGGCGGCTGCGGGCGTCGGCTGGCTCATGGCCCCAGGATAGGAGCCGACCGACCCGTCCGACCACGGTGTGGACGGACGTCTCACATGATGGACAGCCGATCGCCGCTCAGGACTGGAGTGCGGCGGGCTCCTCGTAGCGCGGGAACACCGGCGCGGGCGGGGGCAGCTCCGTGCCCGCCACGAGGGGCGTGTCCAGGGCGGTGAACAGGCGGGCGTCGCCCTCGGCCTGGCCGAGCACGTCGAGCAGCCGGGCGGCGGCGTCCGGCACCACCGGCTGGACCAGGATGCCGACCGTGCGCACCACCTCGAGCGTCACCCAGAGCACGGTGGCCATCCGCCCGGCGTCGGTCTTGCGCAGCTTCCAGGGCTCCATGGCGGTGAAGTACCGGTTGGCCTCGGCGACCACCCGCCAGATCCGCTCGAGCGCCCGGTGGAACTGCTGCTCGTCGAACTCGGCGCGCACCGGCGCGCAGAGCCCGGCGGCCGCGGCGAGCATGGCCCGGTCCTCGGGGGTGAGCTCCCCCGGCGCGGGGACCCGGCCCTCGCAGTTCTTGGCGACCATCGACAGCGAGCGCTGCGCGAGGTTGCCGAGGTCGTTGGCGAGGTCGGAGTTGATGCGGTTCTTGATCCCGTCGTGCGAGTAGCTGCCGTCCTGGCCGAACGGCACCTCGCGCAGCAGGAAGAAGCGCAGCGGGTCGAGGCCGTACTCGGCCACGAGGGCGTGCGGGTCGATGACGTTGCCCACGGACTTGGACATCTTCTCGCCCTGGTTGAACAGGAAGCCGTGGGCGAAGACGCGCCGGGGCAGGGGCAGGCCGGCGGACATCAGGAACGCCGGCCAGTACACGGCGTGGAAGCGGGCGATGTCCTTGCCGATCACGTGGGCGTCGGCGGGCCAGTACCGCTGGAACGTCTCGGACGCGGTGTCCGGGAAGCCCACGCCGGTGAGGTAGTTGGTGAGGGCGTCCACCCACACGTACATCACGTGGTCCGGGTTGCCGGGCACGGGCACGCCCCAGTCGAAGGTGGTGCGGGAGATGGAGAGGTCCTCCAGGCCCGAGCGCACGAAGGACGCGATCTCGTTGCGCCGGGTCTCGGGGTGGACGAAGCCCTCCCGCTCGTAGAGCTCCAGCAGCCGGTCCTGGTAGGCGGAGAGGCGGAAGAAGTAGGACTCCTCCTCGGTCCAGGTGACCTCCGTGCCGGTGCCCGTCGAGCACCGCACGCCGTCCGCGCGCAGCTCGGTCTCGTCCTCGCCGTAGAACGCCTCGTCGCGCACGGAGTACCAGCCGGCGTACTTGCCGAGGTAGATGTCCCCCGCCTCCTCCATCCGGCGCCAGAGGGCCGCCGACGCCGCGTAGTGGTCGGCGTCCGTGGTGCGGATGAAGCGGTCGTAGGAGATGTTCAGGGCGTCGTCCATCTCGCGGAAGCGCGCCGAGTTGCGGTCCGCGAGCTCCCGGGCCGTGAGGCCCTCCTTCTCCGCGGTCTGCTGCATCTTCTGGCCGTGCTCGTCGGTGCCGGTCAGGAAGCGGACGTCGTAGCCGTCCAGCCGCTTGAACCGGGCCATGACGTCGGTCGCGATGACCTCGTAGGCGTGCCCGATGTGCGGGGTGCCGTTGGGGTACGCGATGGCCGTGGTGATGTAGTACGGGGTGCGGTGGGAGGAAGTCACGGCCTCCACTCTACCGACCGCGGGGGCCGTGCGCGCCCGGGGCGGCCGGCGCTCGGGGCCCGGCCGGGTCGGCTCACCGCCGGGGGCGCCCCGCGCCCAGCCGCCCGCGGGTGAGGGCCACGACGAGCAGCGCGGCCCCGGCGTAGGTGCCGAACAGGACGAGGTCCACGGTGTCCAGCAGCCCGGTGTGCACCGGCTCCGCGGCCAGCAGGACGAGGTGGTCCTGGGCCGGCGTGAAGCTCGCGTGCAGCAGCACGCACAGCAGCACGCTGCCCGTGCGGTTGTACAGCGGCGTGTAGAGGAACGCGAGGACGAACGGCACCGCGAAGCCCAGCGGCCCGTAGAGCGGGACGTGCCACACCCCCCACAGCAGACCGAGCAGCGCGGTCGCCCGGAGCGGGCCCAGCCGCTCCTGCAGCCGGGGCAGCGCGAAGCCGCGCCAGCCGGGTTCCTCCAGGCCGCCCCCGAGCACCGCCACGAAGACGAAGGTCGCCAGGTAGGCGGGGGCCCGCTCGAGGGCCAGGGACCAGTCGACCTCCCGGCCCAGCGCCGCGAGCAGGGCGTTGACGACGGCGTACAGCAGCGCGGGCAGCCCCAGCGCCCAGGCCCACCAGCGGGCCGGGACCCGCCACCGCACGATCGCCCGGGCCCAGTCCCGCACCGGCTCCCCCGACAGCCACGTGACGGCCCACGCCGCCACGAACGGGCCGAGGCCGCCGAGCAGGAGCAGCGGCGTGCCGCCCGCCCCGAGCAGCAGGGGCGCCCAGCACGTCCAGGACCACGCGTACGTCAGGACGAAGAAGGCCGGCAGCTGGTGCCGGGCGACCCGCCCCCGCAGGCCCGGCCCGGGCTGCTGTGCCCGTGCTCCGATGTCCGTCATGCGGACCACCCCCCGGGATCGCGGCGACCGGCTCCGCCCCCAGGGTAGGACGCCGGACGCGGCGAGGGGCCGCGTCCGCACGGAATGCTCGGCGCATGACGTGCGGACGCGACCCCTCGGCCGGTGCCCCCGCGCCGGTCGCGGCGGTGGGGCGGGTGCGGATCAGCGGGCCGCGGTGCCCTCGACGTAGTCGGCGTCCGGCGAGGTCCACGCGAAGAGCTTGCGCAGCTCCCGGCCGGTGACCTCGATCGGGTGGGACTCCTCCTTCTCGCGCAGCTTCTTGAACTCGGCGCCCCCGTTGTCCTGGTCCTCGATGAAGCGCTTGGCGAAGGTGCCGTCCTGGATGTCGGCCAGCACGGCCTTCATGTTCTCCTTGACCGTGGGGCTGATCACCCGGGGGCCGGAGACGTAGTCGCCGTACTCGGCGGTGTCCGAGATGGACCAGCGCTGCTTGGCGATGCCGCCCTCGACCATGAGGTCCACGATGAGCTTGAGCTCGTGCAGGACCTCGAAGTAGGCGATCTCCGGCTGGTAGCCGGCCTCGGTCAGGGTCTCGAAGCCGTACTGGACCAGGTGGGACATGCCGCCGCACAGGACCGCCTGCTCGCCGAAGAGGTCGGACTCGGTCTCCTCGGTGAAGGTGGTCTTGATGACGCCCGCGCGGGTGCCGCCGATGCCCTTGGCGTAGGACAGGCCCAGCTCGAGGGCCTTGCCGGAGGCGTCCTTCTCCACGGCCACGAGGGCGGGCACGGCGCGGCCGGCCTCGAACTCGCGGCGCACGGTGTGGCCCGGGCCCTTCGGGGCGACCATGACGACGTCGACGCCCGCGGGGGCCTCGATGTAGCCGTAGCGGATGTTGAACCCGTGGGCGAAGAAGATGGCGTCGCCCTGCTCCAGGTTCGGGGCGATCGACTCGGCGTAGACGTGGCGCTGGACCTGGTCCGGCGTCAGGATCATGATGACGTCGGCTTCCTTGACGGCGTCCGCGACGGTGAGCACCCGCAGGCCCTCGGCCTCGGCCTTGGCCCGGGAGCGCGAGCCCTCGGCGAGGCCGATGCGCACGTCCACGCCGGAGTCGCGCAGGTTCAGCGCGTGGGCGTGGCCCTGCGAGCCGTAGCCGATGACGGCCACGGAGCGGTCCTGGATGATCGAGAGGTCGGCGTCGTCGTCGTAGAAGATCTCTGCCATGGGATTGTCTCCTTGAAGCATGGGTGGGCGCGGCGGGGGCACCGCCGCGAGGTGGTTGGGGTGTCTGTGGGCCGGCGCCCGCGTCCACCGCCGCCCGGGGGCGTCAGTGGCGCAGGGCGCGGTCGCTCATCGACTTGGGACCACGTCCGAGGGCCAGCGTACCGGCCCGGACGATCTCCCGGACGCCGAAGGGCTCCAGGATGTCCAGCAGCGCCCGGAGCTTCTCCGGGGCGCCGGTGGCCTCGATGACGAGCGACTCGGTGGAGACGTCGACAACGGTGGCCCGGAACAGGTCCGCGGCTTGGGTGACCTGCAGACGCGTCGCGGCGTCGGCGCGGACCTTGACCATGATGTGGTCCCGCTGCACCGACGAGTCGGGGGTGAGCTCGACGATCTTGATCACGTTGATGAGCTTGTTCAGCTGCTTGGTGACCTGTTCGAGCAGCTCGCCCTCGGCGTCCACCACCACGGTGATGCGGGAGACGCCGTCGAGCTCCGTGGGTCCCACGGCGAGCGAGTCGATGTTGAAGGCGCGGCGCGCGAACAGTCCGGCCACCCGGGTCAGCACGCCCGGCTTGTCCTCGACCAGCACGGAGAGGGTGTGTCGGCTCATGGGTCAGTCCTCCTCGTCCCAGTCGGGGGTCATGTTGCGGGCGATCTGGATCTGGTCGTTGGACACGCCGGTGGGCACCATCGGCCACACCATCGCGTCGGCGGAGACCACGAAGTCGATCACCACGGGGCGGTCGTTGATCTCGAGGGCCTGCCGGATGACGTCGTCCACGTCCTCGTCCCGGGTGCAGCGCAGGGCGGCGCACCCGTAGGCGTCGGCGAGCTTGACGAAGTCCGGCACCATGATGCTGTCGTGGCCCGTGTTCAGGTCGGTGTTGGAGTACCGGCCGTCGTAGAACAGGGTCTGCCACTGGCGCACCATGCCCAGCGAGGAGTTGTTGATCACCGCCACCTTGATCGGGATCTTGTTGATCGTGCAGGTGGCGAGCTCCTGGTTGGTCATCTGGAAGCAGCCGTCGCCGTCGATCGCCCAGACCACGCGGTCGGGCTGGGAGACCTTGGCGCCCATCGCGGCGGGCACGGCGAAGCCCATGGTCCCCAGTCCGGCCGAGTTCAGCCACTGCCGGGGCCGCTCGTACTGGACGAAGTGGGAGCTCCACATCTGGTGCTGGCCCACGCCGGAGACGTAGACGGCCTCCGGGCCGGTCAGGGCGGAGATCCGCTCGATGACGTGCTGCGGCGAGCCCAGTCCGTCCGCCGGCTTGGGGTAGCCCAGCGGGTAGGTGGCCTGCAGGCTGCTGAGCGCGGTCCACCACGAGGAGAGGTCGGGGCTGCCGCTGCGCTCGAACTCCTGGCGCACGGCGGTCACGAGGTCCGGCAGGATCTCCCTGACGTCGCCGACGATCGGGACGTCGGCGGTGCGGTTCTTGGAGATCTCGGCGGGGTCGATGTCCGCGTGGATGATCTTGGCCGTGGGTGCGAAGGTCTCCAGGTGGCCCGTGACGCGGTCGTCGAAGCGCGCGCCGAGGGTCACCAGCAGGTCGGCCTGCTGCATCGAGTACACCGCCGGGACGGTGCCGTGCATCCCTGGCATCCCCAGGTTCTGCTCGTGGGAGTCCGGGAACACGCCCCGGGCGGTCAGCGTGGTCACCACGGGGGCGCCGGTCAGCTCGGCCAGCTCCATGAGCTCGGCGGCCGCGTCGGCGCGCACCGTCCCGCCGCCCACGTAGAGCACGGGCCGCTGGGCCGCCGCGATGAGCTTGGCGGCCTCCCGGATCTGCTTGGCGTGCCCGCGCGTCACGGGCCGGTAGCCGGGCAGGTCCATCCGGGGCGGCCAGGAGAACGTCATGGTGTCCTGCTGGGCGTCCTTGGCGATGTCCACGAGCACCGGGCCCGGGCGCCCGGTCGAGGCCAGGTGGAACGCCTCGGCGAGCACCCGCGGGATGTCCTCGGCGTGCGTCACCAGGTAGGAGTGCTTGGTGACCGGCATCGTCATCCCCACGATGTCCGCCTCCTGGAAGGCGTCGGAGCCGATCACCTTGGACGAGACCTGCCCGGTGATCGCGACCATGGGGATGGAGTCCATGTGCGCGTCGGCGAGGGCGGTGACGAGGTTCGTGGCGCCGGGGCCGGAGGTCGCGATGCAGACGCCCACGCGGCCCGAGGCGAGGGCGTAGCCCTCGGCGGCGTGGCCGGCGCCCTGCTCGTGGCGGACCAGGATGTGGTTGATCCGGTCCGAGTCCAGGAGCGGGTCGTAGGTCGGCAGGATCGCGCCGCCGGGGAGGCCGAAGACGTCGGTGACGCCGAGCTCCTCCAGCGCCCGGATGACGGCCTGGGAGCCGGTCATCTCCGTGGGGGCCACCGTGCTGCCCGGGCCCATGACGGACGGGACGGCGGGGACGGACTTCTCCGGGGCCCCCGGGGGCCGGTGGTCAGCGGCGGTCTCCGCGCGCTTGGTGGCCATCAGCGCTGGGCTGATCGGCTGTCCCTTGCTCATGTCACTGTCCTTCTGGTCTGGCCTTCTGGGCTGGTGCTGCTGTTCCGGCTCGGCTGTCGCTCCGCCGTGGGCGCCGGGCAAGAAAAAAGGCCCTCGCGGCACCGGGAGGTGCGACAGGGCCCGTGCGCTCGACCGGTCGTCGGCTCAGGCCCCGCGTCCGACGAGGACGCGTACCGTGAGCTGGACGACACCGTGGCTGAGTTGCATGCTCCCATGCTCTGCCGCCCGGCCGAGCGTGTCAATCTTCGGACTCCTTGTCCCACGATGTGAGACACGGCACGTCCGGATCACCCCTCCGCGTCCGCCGGGACGTCCAGCCGCCCCTCCTGCTGCAGGAACAGGGGCCGCTCCCCCGCGGCGATGCGCTCGAGCTGGGTCCGCAGCAGCCGCCGCACGCGCGGCTTGTAGGACGTGCAGGATCCGCCGGTGTGCGGGGTGAGGATCGCCCCGGGGGCGCGGAACAGCGGGTGGTCGCCGGGGAAGGGCTCGGGCTCGACGACGTCGAGGGCGCAGCGGAGCCGCCCGGAGACGACCTCCGCGGTCAGCGCGGGGGTGTCGACCACCCGGCCGCGGCCCACGTTGACCACCAGGGCGTCGTCGGGCAGCAGGGACAGCACGCGGGCGTCGACGAGGCCGTCGGTCGCCGGGCTCGCGGGGAGGGCCACCACGAGCACGTCGGCGTCGGGCAGCAGGGCCGGCAGCTCGTCGATGCCGTGCACGGGGCCGCGCTCGTCGGTCCGGGCCCGGGAGGCCACCCTCGTGACCTCGACCTCGAAGGGGAGCAGCCGGTCGACCACGGCGGAGCCGATCTCGCCCACGCCCAGCACCAGGACGCGGCTGTCGGCCAGTGTCCGGGTCTCGAAGCGGCGCCAGATCCCGTCGCGCTGCTGCAGGACGGCGCGGTCGAGCTCCCGCTGGGCGGCGATCATCAGCCCCAGGGCCAGCTCGGCGGTCCCGGCGGCGTGCACCCAGCCCGCCGTCGAGAGGGCGAGGTCGGGCCCGATGGCCTCCGGCACGCCGTCGAAGCCGGTGCTCTGCAGCTGCACGAGCCGCAGGCGGGTCGCGGCGGGCAGGGCCCCCACCCAGCGGCCGGTGAAGTACGGAGCCACCGCAACGTCGATCTCATCGGCGCGGGCCCCGACCGGGTCCCCGGCCATGTCCCACAGGACGTAGCGGAAGCCCGGGACGCGGATGCTCAGGTGGTCCACGAGCTCCTGCTCTGGGAGAGAAACCACGCGGAGCTCGGAGAGCGGGACGGACGGGGCGGACGGCGCGGGGGTCTGTGCGGAGGGCATGACGGCCATGCTAGACGCCGCCGCCGTCCGGACGGCGGCGGCGGAATGGACAAGGCGGGACGAGCTGGTAGAGTACTTTCTCGTTGCGAGGCGGGACCCGGCGGAAGCCGGCCGGCGCGATTCGGCCCCGGGCCGGGAGCGTGCTAGTGTTCTTGCCGCACCACCAGCGCCTCTAGCTCAATTGGCAGAGCAATTGACTCTTAATCAATGGGTTCTCGGTTCGAGTCCGAGGGGGCGCACCACAGGAGGACCCCACCGCGGAGCACCGCGGTGGGGTCCTTCGTCGTCCCCGGGGCGGGACGGGCCGCGGGCACGAAAAAACCCGGGGTCGTCGTGCCCCGGGTGCTCCCGCCGGAGGCCGCCGTCCGGCGACCTCGCGCGCCCTCGTGCCGGGGTCGTCCTCGACCCCGTGCCGACCCGCCCCGCGCCCGTCCGTGCCGGGACCGCGGGCCGCGGCCGTCTCAGGACGCGGTGTCCCCCGCCGTGCCGGCCTCGGCGATGTCGCGCGACTGCTCGGGCGTGGTCGCGTCGGCGGACCCGGCGTCGGTGACGGTCCCGTCCGGCTGGACCCGCAGCTTCCAGCGGGCGCCGCCGAGCGTGGTGATGATGTCGGCCAGCGTGCGGCGCAGGTTCTCGTCCGTGAGCAGCCCGTGGTCCACCAGCTCGTCCTCGAGCTGGGTGGCGGCCTCGAGGATGCGCAGGCCCTCCGGGGTGATCGACACGAGGTGGCTGCGGCGGTCGTGGACGTTCTTGGACCGGTTGACGTGGCCGTGCAGCTCGAGCCGGTGCAGCGTCTTGCCCATGGTCTGGGCCTGCACCCGGACGCGGTGCGCCAGCTGGGCCTGCGTCATGCTCCCCGCCGTCTTCAGCACGTCCAGCGCCATGACGCCCGCGTGGGTCACCCCGAGCGTGGCCAGGCGCTCGTTCCACGCGTGCTCCACGAGCCGGGCCGCGGTGGAGAGCAGTCGGTTGGTCGGCCATTGAGTGGTGAAAGGCATGCAAAGCAGTCTACCGACCTGCACCACGGAATACAGCACCATGCTAAGCAAACTGACGAGCATTTCTTCGCGGGCGGATCCGCGGCGGTCCTGAGCGCTCCCCCGGGACCGCGGGGACCACCGGGACGAGCGCCGGTAGTGTTCGTGGTCCGGGGCCGTCCCGCGGCACCGGACCCTCGCCCGGGCCCGGCCCGGACGGCACCACCGACCCGACGGAGGAACATCCCCATGGCAGCACGTCTCGAACCCGGCAGCCCGGCCCCCGACTTCTCCCTGCCCGACGCCCGGGGCGGGACCGTCTCCCTCGCCGACCACCGCGGGCGGCGGGTGGTCGTCTACTTCTACCCGAAGGCCTCGACCCCCGGCTGCACCACGCAGGCGTGCGACTTCCGCGACAGTCTGGAGCGCTTCGCCGCGGACGGGTTCGCCGTGCTCGGCATCTCCCAGGACTCCCCGGAGGCCCTCGCGCGGTTCGCCGAGGCCGAGTCCCTCACCTTCCCGCTGCTCTCCGACCCGGACCACCGGGTCGCCGAGGCGTACGGCGCCTGGGGCGAGAAGAAGAACTACGGCAAGACCTACGAGGGCCTGGTGCGCTCCACCGTGGTGGTCGGGCCCGAGGGCGAGGTGGAGCTCGCGCAGTACAACGTGCGCGCCGCGGGCCACGTGGCGAAGCTGCGCCGCGACCTCGGCCTGGAGGGCTGAGGCTAGGATGGGCGGGGGCCCGGACGGGCCCTTCGGCGCGAGTGGTGGAACTGGCAGACACGCAGGATTTAGGTTCCTGTGCCCTGACCGGCGTGCGGGTTCGAGTCCCGCCTCGCGCACCCCGCCGTCCCCGGGCACGCCCCGGGGCCGGCCCACGACGACACCCACGACCGATCCGGTGAGGCGGCGAAGGACCCATGGCGCCCAGGCGAACCCCCCGCACCGCGGCCGCGCTCGCGCTCGTCGCGGGGCTCCTCGCCCTCGGCGGGTGCGCCCCCGCGGGCGAGGGGCCCGGCACCCCCACCGCCGCCCGGTCCGTGCCGAGCGGGGAGTTCGTGTTCGCCAACGCCGCCGCCGCCCCCACCCTGGACCCGGCCACGGTCAACATCCTGGAGACGTCCCGGATCGGGGCCCAGATGCTCGAGGGGCTCGTCTCCGCCGACCCCTCCACGGGCGAGGCGGTGCCGGCCCTGGCGCGGTCGTGGGAGACCTCCGAGGACGGGCTCACCTACACCTTCGACCTCCGCCGGGACGTGCGCTTCCACGACGGCACCGCCCTGGACGCGGCGGCGGTGTGCGCGAACTTCGAGCGCTGGGAGGCCCTCGCCGCCGACGGGGCACGGACCCCCTTCGCCACGGTCCTGCGCACCGGCGCCCCCGGCATCGATTCCCTCTACGCGGGGTGCGCCGCGGCGTCGGAGTCCACGGTGGAGCTCTCGCTGACCGCGCCGCACACGCCCCTGCTCCGGGCGCTGACGCAGCCCGCGTTCGGGATCGCGTCCCCCGCGGCCCTGGCGGCCGGCACGCACGAGACGCACCCCGTGGGCACCGGCCCCTTCCGCTACGAGTCGGGGGACGGGACGAACGTGGTGCTGGTCGCGAACCCCGACTACTGGGGCGAGCTCGGGGACATCGGCCGGCTCGAGTTCCGCACGATCGCCGAGCCGGAGCTGCGCTACGTGGCGCTGCGCCTCGGCCAGGTGGACGGCTACGACCAGGTGGGCCTGGACTCCTTCGCCCCGCTCGCGCGCGAGGGCGTGCAGGTCCTCCAGCGCGACCCGTACTCCGTGTCCTACCTCGGCATCAACCAGGACGTGGAGCCCCTGGACGACCCCGAGGTGCGGGAGGCGATCGCCGCCGCCGTGGACCGCGGCGCGATCGTGCGCGAGCACTACCCCGACGGCACCCGGGTGGCGAACCAGTTCCTGCCCGCCCGCTTCGCGATGGACGGGACCGACCTGCAGGTCCCGTCCTACAACCCGCAGCGGGCGCGCGAGCTGCTGGCGGCGTCCTCCTACGCCGGCGAGCCGCTGCGGTTCTACTACCCCCGCGGCACCTCCCGCACCTACATGCAGGAGCCCGAGAAGATCTACGCCGACATCGCGGCCCAGCTCGTGCGGGCGGGGTTCGTGATCGAGCCCGTCCCGGTGGACTGGTCGGACGGCTACGTGCAGCAGGTCCAGGACCCGGAGGGCGACCACGCCCTGCACCTGCTCGGCCTCAACGGCGGCTACCGCGACCCGGACTACTTCACGGCCGCCCTGTTCGGCGCCCCCCGCGGGGAGTTCGGCGTGGACGCCGTGTCACTGTTCGGCGCCGTCAACCGCGCGGCGGCACTACCCGACGGCGAGGACCGCTCGAGCGCGTACGTGTCGATCAACAACCGCGTCTCGCGGCTGCTGCCCGCCGTCCCGCTGGCCCACCCGATCTCCGCGGTCGCCGTCGGGGACTCCGTGACGTCCTTCCCCCTGAGCTCCACCGGCAACGAGGTCTTCAACCGGGTGGACCTCGGCGCCGCGCCGTGAGCACCGGCCCCGGCGCGCGCCCGGCCGCATTCGGGGTTCGTCCGGGCGTGGCGATAGTCTGATCCCGACCATTCACCGGCGCAGCGCCGGGCGTTCAACGGGAGCATCGACTGTGACATCACCTCAGACAACGGAATCGACCGACGTCCTCCTGATCGGCGGAGGCATCATGAGCGCCACCCTCGGCGTGTTCCTCAAGGAGCTCGAGCCGCAGTGGGACATCACGATGCTCGAGCGCCTCGACCAGGTGGGCGCGGAGAGCTCCAACGTCTGGAACAACGCCGGCACCGGCCACTCCGCGCTCTGCGAGCTCAACTACGCGCCCCAGGCCGCCGACGGGTCCGTGAGCCCGGAGAAGTCGCTCGGCATCAACGAGCAGTTCCAGCTCTCCCGCCAGTTCTGGGCCTCTCTCGTGTCGGAGGGCAAGCTGCGCGAGCCCGGCTCCTTCATCAACCCGGTGCCGCACATGTCCCTCGTCTTCGGCGACGCGCACAGCGACTACCTGCGCCGCCGCTGGGAGGCCCTGCAGCCGAACAAGCTCTTCGAGCGCATGGAGTACACCGAGGACCGTGAGAAGATCGCGGAGTGGGCGCCGCTGACCATGCACGGCCGCGGCGCGGGTCGCGTGGCGGCTTCCTGGTCCCCCGAGGGCACCGACGTCGACTTCGGCGAGCTGACCCGGCAGCAGGTCGCCCACCTGCAGGCCCGGGGCGGGGAGGTGCGCTACGGCCAGCAGGTCACGGACCTCGACCGGCAGGGCGACGGCACCTGGGTGGCGAGGGTCAAGAACCGCCTCAACACCGAGGGCGACCGGCTCGTGCGCGCGAAGTTCGTGTTCGTGGGGGCCGGCGGCGGCGCCCTGCCGCTGCTGCAGAAGTCCGGCATCCGGGAGGCCAAGGGCTACGGCGGGTTCCCGGTCTCCGGCCTGTGGCTGCGCAACTCCGACGAGGACGTGGCGGCCCAGCACAACGCCAAGGTCTACGGCCAGGCCTCCGTGGGCGCCCCGCCCATGTCCGTCCCGCACCTGGACACCCGCTACGAGCACGGGCGGCGCGCGCTGCTGTTCGGCCCCTACGGCGGGTTCAAGCCCAACTTCCTGAAGCAGGGGTCCTACCTGGACCTGCCCCTGTCCGTGCGCCCGCACAACCTCTACCCGATGACCCGCGCGGGCCTGGCCAACCTGGATCTCGTGAAGTACCTGCTGAGCGAGCTGGCCAAGTCCAAGGGCCAGCGGGTCGAGGCGCTGCAGCAGTTCTACCCGACCGCCGACGGCTCGCAGTGGGAGCTGATCGAGGCCGGCCAGCGCGTGCAGGTCATGAAGCGGGACAAGCAGAAGGGCGGCGTGCTCCAGTTCGGCACCGAGCTGATCACCGCCGCGGACGGCTCCATCGCCGGCCTGCTGGGAGCCTCCCCCGGCGCGTCCACCGCGGTGCCCATCATGCTCAACCTCCTGGCGAAGTCCTTCCCGGCGCGGATGTCCGGGTGGGAGCCGCGGATCAAGGAGCTCATCCCCTCCTACGGCGCGAAGCTCAACGACAACCCGCAGCTCGCGGACGAGGTCATGGGCCGCACCGCCCAGGTGCTCGGCATCAACTGACACCGCCCGGACGGGCACCGCGCCGCACGCCGCGGTGCCCGCGCGACGAGGCCCCGGACCGGCCGGTCCGGGGCCTCGTCGTCGTCCGGTCCGCCCCGGCCCCCCGGCCCGGGAAGCCCGGGTGACCTGTCGGCAGGCGGCGGTACGCTGAGGGGCGTGCGTCCCGGCCCGGCCGGGACGCCCTCGCCCATCCCTCCCCAAGGAGCACGAGTGTTTCTCCTCGCCCGCGCGTCGATGGCCAACCGCGCCCTGATCGTGCTCATCACGCTGTTCGTCGCCCTCTTCGGGGTGCTCAGCATGCGCTCCATGAAGCAGGAGCTCATCCCGTCCCTGGAGATCCCCGCCATCAGCGTGGTCTCGGCGATGCCCGGCGCGTCCGCAGAGGTCGTCGACGAGCAGGTGGGCCGGCCCCTGGAGCGGGCGCTCAACATCGTGGAGGGCCTCGAGAGCTCGACGTCCACCTCGCGCAGCGGGCTGTCCGAGATCCGGCTCGGCTTCGAGTACGGCACCGACCTGGACCGGGCCCGCAACCAGGTGGAACGGGCGATCTCCAACGTGCGCACCCAGCTGCCCGACGACGTCGAGCCCACCGCGTTCGCCGGTTCCGTCGCCGACTTCCCCATCGTCTTCCTCGCCGTGTCCTCCGACGAGGACCTCAGCCCGCTCGCCGCCGACCTGGAACGGCTCACGGTCCCGGACCTGCAGCGGATCGAGGGCGTGCGCTCCGCCGAGGTCAGCGGCGCCCCCGAGCAGGTCGTCTCGATCCTGCCGGACCGCGCCGACCTCGCCCGGGCGGGCGCCACGCCCGCGGACATCCGCACCGCGCTGGAGGAGAGCGGCGGGCTGGTGCCCGTGGGCACCGTGGACGACGGGGCCACGACCCTGCCCGTCCAGGCCGGCTCCCCGCTCGACTCCCTCGAGGCCGTGGAGAACGTCCCGCTGCCCCTCCCCGAGGACGCGCCCGATGGCGCCGAGCCCACCACGGTGGGCGCCGTGGCCGCCGTGGAGCTCGCCGAGCAGGAGCAGACCTCGATCACCCGCACCAACGGGGCCCCGACGCTCGCCCTGTCCGTCACCAAGACCCCGGACGGGGACACGGTCGGGATCTCCCAGGCGGTCGGCGAGATGATCCCCGAGCTCGAGGAGGACCTCGGCAACGGCGCCGAGATCACGGCGGTCTTCGACCAGGCCCCCTACATCGAGCAGTCGATCGAGGACCTCACGGTCGAGGGTCTCCTGGGGCTCGCGTTCGCCGTGCTCGTGATCCTGGTGTTCCTGGCGTCGCTGCGCTCGACCCTGGTCACCGCGATCTCCATCCCGCTGTCCCTGCTCGCCACGTTCATCGGGATCAACGCCCTGGGCTACTCGCTGAACCTGCTGACCCTCGCGGCCATCACCCTGTCCGTGGGGCGGGTCGTGGACGACTCGATCGTGGTGATCGAGAACATCAAGCGCCACTACGGGACGGTCGACCTGAGCACCGACCCCGCCAACGCGAAGCGCCGGGCCATCCTCACCGCCGTGCGCGAGGTCGCGGGGGCGATCACCGCCTCCACCCTCATCACGGTCGCGGTGTTCGTGCCCATCGCGTTCGTGGGGGACGTGACCGGCGAGCTGTTCCGGCCCTTCGCCCTGACCACGACCATCGCGCTGCTGTCCTCGCTCGTGGTGTCCCTGACCATCGTGCCCGTGCTGGCGTTCTGGTTCCTCCGGGACCCCCGCCTCGCGCGGCGGGCCCGCCGGGCGCCGGCGGGGCGCCCCGCCCCCTGGGCCGACGGCACGGCCGGTCCCCCGCCCGGCGCCGCGGCCGGGACGCCGCCCCGGCTGGCCCAGGGCTACCTGCCGGTCCTGCGCGGCACGCAGCGCCACCCGTGGGCCACCCTCGGGGTGAGCGTCCTGATCCTCGGCGGCACGGCCGCCCTGCTGCCGGTGCTGCCCACCAACCTGCTCGGGGACACCGGGCAGAACACCATGACGATCGAACAGGACCTGCCGCCCGGCACCGCGCTCGCGGTGACCTCCGAGCAGGCGGGCCGCGCCGAGGAGGTGCTCGACTGGACCGAGGGCATCGAGGACGTCCAGGTCACCATGGGCCCCGGCGGCGGCTTCTCCGCGTTCCTGCCCGGCAGCGGCACCAACAGCGCCACGTTCTCCGTGACGACGGACGCCGCGGTCGACCAGGAGCGGCTGCGCCGCACCGTCGGCGAGCGCCTGGACCGGCTGGACGGCGCCGGCGAGTTCTCGGTGCGGGGCGCCCAGGGCTTCACGAGCAACGACGTCGAGATCTCCGTCACCGCCACGGACCAGGCGACGCTGGCGGAGGCCGACGACGCCGTGGTGCGGGCCATGCGGGAGCTCGACTCCGCGGGGCAGGTCACGAGCAACCTGGCCGCCACCCAGCCCACCGTCGTGGTCACGGTCGACCGGGCGGCCGCCGCCGCCCGCGGCCTGAGCGAGGAGCAGGTCACGGGGGCGCTCGCCGGCACCGTGAACCCCCTCCCCGCCGGGTCCATCGACCTGGACGCCGACTCGGTGGCGGTGACGATCGGCGAGGGCCGCGCCGTCGAGGACCTCGAGGCGCTGCGGGCCCTGCCGGTGCCGGCCGCGGGCGGGACCGTCCGCCTCGACGAGCTGGCCGAGGTCGAGGAGGCGCTCACGGTCGAGACCATCACCTCGAGCAACGACCAGCGCACCGCCACCGTGGCCGTCACCCCGGGCGGCGACGACCTCGGCGCCACGAGCGGGGAGGTCCGGGACGCGCTCGCGGGCCTGGACCTGCCGCAGGGCGCGGCGGCCGAGCTGGGCGGGGCCGCCACGGAGCAGGAGACCACGTTCCGGCAGCTGGGCCTCGCCGTGCTCGCCGCGATCGCGATCGTCTACGTGGTGCTCGTGGCGACCTTCAAGTCCCTCGTCCAGCCGCTGGTCCTGCTGGTCTCGATCCCCTTCGCGGCGACGGGCGCGGTGCTCGCGCTGCTGGCCTCCGGGGTGCCGCTGGGCCTCGCCTCGCTGGTGGGCGTGCTGATGCTCGTGGGCATCGTGGTGACCAACGCGGTCGTGCTGATCGACCTCATCAACCAGTACCGGGGCCGGGAGCACCGCATGGACCTGGAGGAGGCCATCGAGAAGGGGGCGACCCGCCGGCTGCGCCCCATCGTGATGACGGCCCTGGCGACCATCCTGGCGATGACGCCCATGGCGCTGGGCATCACCGGGCAGGGCAGCTTCATCTCCCAGCCGCTGGCGGTCGTGGTGATCGGCGGGCTGATCTCCTCGACCCTGCTGACCCTGGTGCTCGTGCCGGTGCTGTACCGGCTCGTCGAGGCGCGCAAGGAGGCGCGGCTCCGGCGCCGGGAGGAGCGGATCGCGGCGCTGGCCGCGGCCCCGGGGCGCGGCGCCCGCGGAAGGTGACGTGACACTCGTCACCGTGCGCTCTTTCGTGGACGTTTGCTTCTGAAAACACTCGCGGGCGCACCCCGGTCACTCCCCGTCCGCAGGGTGCAGAAGGTATCATCGCCGCTGGTCACAGGGGGATTCGGTGCTGTGGAGCGGGCGGCGTGCGGGGAGCCCCCGGGAGGCATCCCCCGAAAGGGGGGACACCGGGGCCCGGTGCACCGATGTAACCGGGCCGTAGCATTATCCTGTGACCCGCAGAGAAACAGATCGTGTGCAGAACAGCGCCGACGCCTGGGAGGCCCTCTTCAGGGCCCAGGTGACGGTCATGCGGCGTCTCCAGCGCCAACCCGAGTTCGCGGAGCTCTCCGCCCGCGAGTACGACGTCCTCTTCAACCTCTCCCGCTCCGACGAGGCCGGCATGAGGCTCAACGAGCTCAACGAGTACGTGCTGCTCACCCAGTCGAGCCTCAGCCGGATGCTGGAGCGTCTCGAGCTCAAGGGGCTGGTGCACCGCTGGCAGGACCCGCAGGACCTGCGGGGGCTGCGGATCCGGCTGACCGACCGGGGCCGGCAGATGCAGGTGCAGATCGCCGAGCAGTTCCGGGTGCACGTGCACGAACTGATGTCCGCGGGCCTGGACCCGGAGGAGCTGCGCATCCTGACCCGGCTCGCCGACCGCCTGCGGGAAGCCGTCAACGAGCTCTGAGCCGCGCTCCCCCGCCGCGCTACAGCGGGAGGACGACCCTGGCTCCCGGGTCCTCGCGGCCGGGGACGGAGGACTCCGCGGACACCCGCATCCCGCCCAGCGTGATCTCCCCCTGGAGCGTGGTCAGGAACGCCGTCTCGGAGGCGTCCGCGCCCGTCGCGATGCGCACGAACTCCGTGCGCGGGGCGAGCCCGGTGGCGTCGAGGACGTACCAGGCGCCGTCGTGCCAGGCCTCGACCACCGCGTGGAAGTCCATGGGGGACAGCCCGGGCGCGTAGACCGACGCGAGCCGCGCCGGCACCCCGAGTCCCCGCAGCAGGGTGATGAGCAGGTGGGCGTAGTCCCTGCACACGCCCTGCCGGGTGAGGAACGTGTGCACCGCGGTGTCGGTGGCCGTCGAGGAGCCGACCACGTAGTCCAGGTGCTCGTGCACCCAGTCCCGCACCCGCTGGAGCGTCTCGTAGCCGCCGCCGCGGGCCCCGGGGAAGAGGGCGTCGGGGGTGCCGGCCATCTCGTCGAAGGGGCAGAACCGACTGGGCCGGGTGTAGCGGACGAAGTCGACCGGCTCCTCCGGAGGCGGTGACCCCGCCGGGCCGTCCAGCTCCAGGGCATAGGACACCGTGCACTGCGTGCCGCCCGGCACCCGGGCCAGGTGCAGCCGCGTGCCGTGCAGGTCCTCCGCCTCCTCGAGCGCGACCTCGGTCCCGTCCACGCGCAGGCTCAGGTGCTCGCCGGGGCGGGCGCCTCCGCCGGGGCGGGCGGCCGCGAGGGAGAAGACCGCCAGGTGGTCGGTCTCCGAGGCGAAGTCGACCTCCGCGGAAACGGTGCGCCGGGTGGTGGGCACGAAGGGCCTCCTGGTCGGGGGGAATGTGCGGCGGACCGGTGGCCCGTCCGCTCCATTGTGGCTCACGGGGGCGATTCATCAGTACACTGATCCACGAGACATCCCCCACACGCCCCGCCGCCGGCCGGAGCCCGCGCGCTGCACCCGGCGGCCGACCGCGAAGGACGCAGCATGGCCCAGGACACCACCCAGGACAGCCGCTCCAAGGAGCGCACCGCACCGGATCCCGAGGATCCCCGCAAGCCGGACAGTCCCACCGAGATCAGCAAGCCCTCGTGGGGCTACGTGGTCAAGCGTGCGATCTCCGAGTTCTCCAAGGACGACTGCACCGACCTCGCCGCGTCCCTGACGTACTTCGCGGTGCTCTCCCTCTTCCCCGCACTGCTCGCCATCGTCTCCCTGCTCGGCGTCTTCGGCCAGGGGCAGGCCACCACCCAGGCGATCACCGGGTTCCTCGAGGGCGCGGCCCCGCCCGAGCTCGTGACCCTGCTCGAGGATCCCATCAACAACCTCACCTCCGGCACCGGCGCCGGGCTCGCCCTCGTCGTCGGCATCGTCGGCGCGCTGTGGACCGCCTCCGGCTACACGGGGGCCTTCGGCCGGGCCATGAACCGCATCTACGAGGTCGAGGAGGGCCGGCCCATCTGGAAGCTGCGGCCCATGAACCTCCTCGTCACGCTGATGCTGGTCCTCATCGTGGTGCTGATCATGCTCATGGTGCTGATCTCCGGGGGCATCGCCCAGTGGGTGGGCGACCTCGTGGGGCTCGGCACCACGGCCGTGATGGTGTGGAACATCGCCAAGTGGCCGGTCGTCGTCATCCTCGCCGTCCTGCTCATCGCGGTGCTCTACTACTTCACGCCCAACGTCCAGCAGCCCAAGTTCCGCTGGATCAGCATGGGGTCGATCGTCGCCCTGGTCGTGGCGGCCGTGGCCGCTCTGGCCTTCACCTGGTACGTGAGCAACTTCGCGTCCTACGACGCGACCTACGGCATCATCGGCTCCGTCATCGTCCTGCTGCTCGGTCTGTGGATCATCAACAACGTGCTGCTGCTGGGCGCCGAGATCGACGCCGAGGTCGAGCGCGGCCGCCAGCTGCAGGGCGGGATCAAGGCGGAGGAGTCCATCCAGCTCCCGCCGCGCGACACCCGTCAGGTCGACAAGAAGGAGAAGAAGGAGGAGAAGCTCGTCGACCAGGGGCGGAAGCTGCGCCTCGAGCACGAGCACCTCGACTACTCCTCGGACGACTCCGGGAAGGACGCCGACAAGGCCTCCGGCAGGAGCTGACGGCCGACCCCGGCGGCGGACCCGTGGTGCTGATCCACGGGTCCGCCGCTTCGTCGTGCCCGGACCGTGGCCGCCGCGCTCCGGCGCCGCACCGCGCGCCCCCGGCGTCCTTCCCTAGACTGGGGAGCGGTGTTCCGGACCGGAACCGTCACGTCGTCCGCAGGAAGGTCCCACTCATGCACGAGGTCAGAGCCGTCGTCGTCACGGCGAAGAACGCACCAGCCACCCTCGAGACGATTCTCGTCCCGGACCCCGGGCCCGGGGAGGCGCTCGTGGACGTCCTCACCTGCGGGGTCTGCCAGACCGACCTGCACTACAAGGTCGGCGCCGTGGGCGACGACTACCCCTACCTGCTCGGCCACGAGGCCTCCGGCGTGGTCACCGCGGTCGGCGAGGGCGTCACCGAGGTCGCCGTCGGGGACAAGGTCATCCTCAACTGGCGCGCCGTGTGCGGGGAGTGCCGGGCCTGCCGCAGGGGCGAGCCCTGGTACTGCTTCGCCACCCACAACGCCACCCAGAAGATGACGCTCACCGACGGCACGGAGCTCTCCCCCGCCCTGGGCGTCGGGGCGTTCGCCGAGAAGACCTTGGTCGCCGCCGGGCAGTGCACCAAGATCGAGGGCGAGCTCGAGGACCACCAGTACGCCGCGGTCGGCCTGCTCGGCTGCGGCGTGATGGCCGGCATCGGCGCCGTCCTCAACACCGCGAACGTCCGGCGCGGGGAGTCCGTGGCCGTGATCGGCTGCGGCGGCGTCGGCACCGCGGCGATCGCCGGGGCCCAGCTCGCCGGGGCCACCACGATCATCGCCGTGGACCTCGACGACGAGAAGCTCGCCACGGCGCAGAAGTTCGGCGCCACCCACACGGTGAACTCGAAGGAGCAGGACCCCGTCGCGGCGATCCAGGAGCTCACGGGCGGGCACGGCGCCGACGTCGTGGTCGACGCCGTGGGCGTCGCCGCGACCTTCCAGCAGGCCTTCGAGGCCCGCGATCTCGCCGGACGGCTGGTCCTGGTGGGCGTGCCCGCCCCCGGCACCACGTGGGAGATCCCGCTGGACGAGGTCTTCGGCCGCGGCGGGTCCATCAAGTCCGCATGGTACGGCGACACCCTGCCGAACCGGGACTTCCCGATGCTGGTGGACCAGTACCGGCTGGGCCGGCTGGACCTCGACGGCTTCGTCACCGAACGGATCG
The DNA here is from genome assembly GCF_040980965.1 of Kocuria sp. CPCC 205231. NCBI lineage: Bacteria > Bacillati > Actinomycetota > Actinomycetes > Micrococcales > Micrococcaceae > Kocuria > Kocuria sp. CPCC 205231. Next base: position 108,413 of record NZ_JAVKPP010000007.1, read on the forward strand.
GGATCGAGGACGTCGAGCCCGCCTTCGAGCGGATGACCGCCGGCAAGGTGCTGCGCTCCGTCGTGGAGCTCGACCGATGAGCGCCGTCGACGGCCACGACGGCGAGGCCCTGCCCGACCGGGAGCGCGCCCACCCCGCCGACCGCGGCGCCGTCCCGGTGCGGCCCGCCGAGGACGCCGGCCGGGCCCGCATCGACCGGCTGGTCACCTCCGGGACGTTCTCCCTCGACGGCGGGACCTGGGACGTCGAGAACAACGTGTGGATCGTGGGCGACGACGACGAGTGCGTGGTGATCGACCCGGCCCACGACCCCGCCGCGGTGGTGGAGGCCGTCGCCGGGCGCACGGTGACCGCGGTCCTGCTCACCCACGCCCACGACGACCACATCCGCTCCGTCAAGGAGGTGGCCGGGCAGGTGGGCGGGACGATCCACCTGCACCCGGAGGACACGGTGCTGTGGGAGCAGGTCTACCCGAAGACGCCCTTCGACGCGCCGATCGCCGACGGGGACGAGTTCACCGTGGCGGGGACGACCCTCACCGTGCTGCACACCCCGGGCCACTCCCCCGGGTCCGTGTGCTTCTGGGCGCCGGAACTGGGCGAGGGCGGGGTGCTGTTCTCCGGGGACACCCTGTTCCAGGGCGGTCCCGGCGCCACCGGCCGGTCCTGGTCGGACTTCCCCACGATCGTGGACTCCATCCGCGAGCGGCTGCTGACGCTGCCCGAGTCCACGGAGGTGCTCACCGGGCACGGGGACACCACTACGATCGGTGCGGAGGCCCCGCACCTGCAGGAGTGGATCGACCGCGGCCACTGACCGCGACCCCGGCCACCCGCCGCGGCTCCCGGGCCCGGCGGGTGGCCCGGGACGGCGGTGCCCCCCCCCCTGCCGCCCCGGTCCCGGCCCCGGTGGGCTCAGAGGTCCCCGGGACCGATGCGCCGCCAGCGGTGCACGAAGGTCAGGGCCGTGGCCAGCAGGACCGCCGCGGCGAGCACCGGCACCAGTGCGGCGCTCCGGTAGCCCCAGGACTCCCCCCACCACCCGGACAGGGCGAGCCCCCCGGTCAGCCCCACGCTCATCACCGCGGTCATGACGGTGGTCAGGGCCGTGACCCGGGAGCTCGGGGCCACGAGCCGGGCGATCTCGTAGACCGCCACCAGGCACGGGCCGGTGGTCAGCCCGGCCAGCGCCAGCACGACCACCATCCCCGCGGAGTCGTCCGGGATGGTCAGGAGCATCGCGGCGAGCACGGCCCCGGCGGCCGCCGCCACCCAGCGGTTCCACAGCCGCAGCTCTTCGGTGCGGGCGGACGCGGCCACCGCGGCCAGCGCCGAGGTGAACCCCGAGACCGCGTACAGCCAGCTGACCGAGACCACCGCGTCCACGGCGGTCGCGAAGACGAGGACCGCTCCCAGGGTCGACCCCACGAGGGCCCCCAGCGCCCCCATCCCCAGCACGGGGAGCAGCCGGAGCTGCCGCGCCCGGCGGCGGCGGTTGCGGGCCGCCCGGTTCGGTGCGGCCGCGACGGGCGGCAGGACGTGGACGAGCCCCCGCGGCAGGCGGGCCGAGCAGTGCAGCAGGAACACGGTGGTGCCCACGAGGGTCAGGGTGGCCGCGAGCACCAGCACGGCCACCGGCCCGAGGGTCACGGCCACGAGCCCGGTCACCGCGGCCGCCAGGACGGTGGCCAGCGAGTCCATGACGCTCTCGTGGCGCAGCGCGGTGTCGAAGAGGTCCTCCCGGGAGTCCCGGCGCAGCAGGGACCACCAGCGCAGCCGGCACGCCACGCCCATCTGCGGCAGCACGAGCCCGGCGAGCAGGCACGGGAGCACCAGCTGGGCGGGGGCCGCCCCGGGGTCGGCGGCGAGGTCCGGGAGCCGGCGCACGAGCCACCACACCACCAGCGGGTTCACGAGGGTGAGCAGCACCAGGCCGAGCTGGCGCCGGCGCCACGAGGCGGCCGCGCCCATGGCCAGCCCGCACACCGCCGAGCCGAACGTCACGGCGGCGGCGCAGAAGGCGCCCAGCGCCGGGGACCCGGAGATCAGCGCCACCGTGGTCAGCACGCCGAGGGGCACCATGGTCTGGGGCAGCCGCAGGAGCAGGGTCAGCACGGGGTACAGCGCGCCGCTGACGGCGGCGAGCTCCCGGGAGTCGGCCAGGGGCGAGCGGGCGGCCGTGCTGAAACCCCCGAGGGGCTCGGCGGCGCGCGCACTGCTCACGAGGTACCTCCGCATCCTCCCGACGGCGGCCGGGCACGGACCAGCCTAGCCCCGCCGTCCGGAGGATGACGGAAAGCGTCGGTCCCCCGCAGGCGGGCGGAGGATCCGGCGGCCCTGCCGGACCCGGCAGGGCCGCGGGCTCACCGCTCCCGGACCGGCGCGGCGGACGCGGCGGGCGTCGCCTCCGCTGCCGGGGCGTCCTCCTCCGCGGCGGGCGCCCCGGCGCCGCGGCGCGGCCGGGAGAGCGTCGCCGAGCGGTGGACCAGACCGGCCACGAGGCCGCCGAGCAGCGGGGCCACCCAGAACAGCCACAGCTGGCCCAGGTGGCCGGCGCCGGCGACCACGGCGGCGCCGGTCGAGCGGGCGGGGTTCAGCGACCCGCCGTCGAACGGCGCGGTGATCGTGAGCAGGAACGCGAGGGCCGCACCGATGGCCACGGGGGCGAGCACCGCGTTGGCCCGCGGCGCGGTGGAGCCCAGGACCACGAGGGCGAACAGGGCGGTCGCCACGAACTCGACGAGCAGCACGGTGGTCCACCCGGCCTGGGAGGTGGAGTTCTCCCCGAAGCCGTTGGAGACCGCGCCGAGGACCTGCGCGGTGGTCGAGGAGTCGAGCAGGCTGATGAGCACCGCCCACAGCACGCCGGCCGCGGCCAGGGCGCCGAGCACCTGGGCCACCACGTAGCCGATCGCGGCCCGTGCGGGCGTGCGCCCGGCCACGACCGCGGCGAGCGTCACCGCGGGGTTGAAGTGCCCCCCGGAGACGTGCCCGAAGGCGACGATCGCGGCGACCAGGCCGAGACCGAAGCCGAGCGCGGAGTCGATGACCTCGGTGGCGAACATGCCCGTGCCCAGCCCGGCGAAGACCAGCAGCGCCGTCCCTGCGAACTCGGCGGCCCACTGGGCCGGCGCGGACGCGGCCTCCGGGGCGCCGGCGGGCACGGTGTCCTTGCGCGCGGCGACGGGCACGGGCGCCGCGAGGCCCGCCGTGCCGGGGGCGGCGCCGTCGTGGACGGCGCTGTCGGCGCCGTCGGCGCCGGGGCGCGCGGTGGTGCCGGGAACGTGGTGACTCATGGATTTCTCCTCAGGGATCGGGGCGGCACGGTGGGGGTGCCGTGCCGGCGGGGCGCCGGGCGCCCGTGCCATGCAACCACAGTGACCTGAAGGGCGGTTGAACCGCCCCGGGCCGTGTCGGCCGCCGACTACACTGACCGCATGCCCGCACCCCTGCTCTCGCCCGACGCCGGCCTCGACCCCGCCTGGCCCGAGTACGCCGACTCCGTGCGCGCGGCCCTGCTGGGCGGAGCCCTCGGGGACGCGCTGGGCGGCCGCGCGAGCTCCGGTCCGCGCTCCCGCTCCGCGGCGGCCGGCGCGGACGCCCCCGCCGACGCCGAAGGCACCGCGGTGCTGCGGATCTCCGACGCCACCCAGCTGACCCTCTACACCCTGGACGCCCTGCAGGAGGTCGTCGAGTGGGCGAACCAGGGCCACGGCGCCGACGAGACCGCGTGCCTGTGGCTGGCCTACCTGCGCTGGCTGGGGACCCAGGGCGAGCGCCACCCGGCCGAGGCGCCGCGCCCCCTGCCCCGCCCGATCGACGAGCACGAGGTCCTGCACGCCGTGCGGGAGCCGGACGGAACGGTGCTGGCGGCCCTCCGCTCCGGCCGGATGGGCGAGGTCGAGCGCCCCCTGCAGCCGGAGGCCAAGGGCGCCGGACCGGTGCTGCGCTCCTCGCCGTTCGGTCTGCTCCCCCACGTCGGCTGGCGCACGCTCGCGCCCCTGGCCATCAACGGCGCCGCCCTGACCCACGGGCACCCCGAGGCGCAGACCGCGGCGGCCGTCCAGGGCTTCGTGGTCCACGCCGCCGTGCGGGCCCGCCGGGAGGGCCTGCCGCGGCCGGTCGCCGCCGCCGTGGCCGCCGCCCGCGAGACCGCCGGGAACCTCACGCGCCCGGTGGCCGAGACCCTCGCCCGGCTCGAGGACGCCGTGCGCGCCGCCATGCGGGAGGACCCCGACCCCGCGGCGCTCGACCGGCTGCTCGGCGAGGGCGGGGCCGCCCCGGAGACCCTGGCGGGCGGCCTCGGCGCGGCCCTGCGCGCGGAGGCCGAGGCCCCGGGCGCCGGGGACCCGCAGGCCGTGTTCCGCCGCGCGGTGGAGCTGGCCACCGCCGGCACCGGCCACCCGGCCGCGGCGGGGGCGATCGCCGGCGCCGTGACGGGCGCGGCCCTCGGGACGGCCGCGCTGCCGCCGGAGTGGCGCACCCGGCTGGACGCCGGGGACGTGGTGTCGGAGACGGCCGAGCGCTGGCTCAGGGAAGTGGGGGCGCCGCCAGCCGCTTGACGTTCAGTCCCGCGCCGGCGAGCAGCTCCCGGACGGTGCCCGCACCGGCCCGGTGGACCAGGTCCACCACGATCCCCGCGCAGGCCCGGGCGTCCTCGAGGGCGTCGTGGTGGCGGCGCAGCGGCACCCCGGCGGCCTCGGCCGCCCGGGGCAGCGCGTAGGACGGCAGGTCGTAGCCGCGCCGGGCCAGCGCCAGGCTGCACGCATACGCCAGCGGGGCGTGCCGCGTGTCCGTCTCCGCGCACGCGGCGCGGATCACGCCCATGTCGAAGGCCGCGTTGTGCGCCACCACGAGCTCGTCGGGGTCCTCGGCCAGGATCCAGTCCTCGATCCGCGGCCACAGCTCGGCGAAGCCGGGGTGGCCCGCCACCGTGTGCTCGGTGATCCCGTGGATGCGCGTGTTCCCGGGGTCGAAGTCCGCGCGGGTGCGCGGCGGGCGCATGTAGGCGGAGCGCTCCGCCACCACCCGGCCGCCGCGGACCCGCACGAGGCCCACGGCGCACGGCGAGCCGATGAAGCGGTTCGCGGTCTCGAAGTCGATGGCGGTGAAGGAGAGGGACGACGGATCCGCGGCGGGCCGGTCGGTGGTCGTGTCGGGGGAAGCGGGACGAGGCACCGGAACAGCCTACTGCGCTCGCTCAGGCGGAGACACCGCGCAGGTTGGTCTCGATCCAGTCGTCGGCCCGGGCGATGGACTGGTTGACCTGGGCGGTGTCGAGGTCGTGGTGCAGCGCGTAGGCGACCGCCTGCAGCGGGAACGTGCGCGCGTGCAGCCGGGCCCGCTCGTAGACGGTCTCCGAGACGGCGGCGCGCAGGGTGTCCCAGCCGTACCACAGCCCGAGGGACGCGGCGTCGTGCGCGGGGTCGGACAGACAGGCGTGGTCCCAGTCGATGATGCCCGTGAGCTCGTCCCCGTCACCGTCCCACAGCATGTTGTGCCCCATGAGGTCCCCGTGCACCAGGGTCGGCACCACGGTCGGCAGCGCCGCGAGCTCGGCGACGGCCCGCCGCGCGGCCTCCTGGTTGCGGGGCAGCAGCCGCGGGATGACCTCGTCGAGCAGCACGTGCCGCCGCCGGTGGCCGCCCCAGTGCTGGCCGGGACGGTCGAGGTACCGCGCGAAGCCGGAGGTGTCGACCTCGGCCAGCTCGGTCAGCACCCGGTGCAGCACGGCCGGGTCGCCGTGCCCGGGCGGGTGCGGGTGCCCGGGCAGCCACGTCAGGCCCACCCCGGTGTAGCCGTGGGAGACCACCACGCCGGTGAGCGGCCGCGGGGTCGCGAACGAGAAGCGGGGCAGCCTCCGCAGCACCTCCGTGCGGCGCTGGACGTGCTCGCAGACCGTGGCGTTCTTGGCGATCCGCACGGAGATCACGTGGCCCACGTTCACCACCACGTGGGCGGACCCGCCGGCGTGGACCTCCCACTGGCCGGGGTCGGCGCTCATGCCGGCTTCGCGCAGCACGGCCTCGACGGCGCCGGCGAACGGCAGGTGGTGGAGCTGCGACCAGGGCATGGTCAACTTCCTCGGTTCGGACGTGGGTCAGTCGGGGACGGCGGCGGGGTCGAGGGCGGTCAGCAGGTGCGGGAGCAGGGCCCGCATCGCGCGCCCGCGGTGGCTGATGGCGTTCTTCTCCGCGCGCGTGAGCTCGGCGCAGGTCCGGTCGGACCCGTCGGGGCGCAGCACGGGGTCGTAGCCGAAGCCGCCGTCCCCCACGGGCTCCCGCAGCAGGGCGCCGCGCAGCGTCCCGGTCTCCACGTGCTCGCGGCCGTCCGGGGTGACGAGCGCGGCGGCGCACACGAACTGCGCGCCGCGATGGGCGTCGGGGACGTCGGAGAGCTGGGCGAGCAGCAGCCGCAGGTTCGCGGCGTCGTCGCCGTGCCGGCCGGACCAGCGCGCGGAGAAGATCCCGGGGGCCCCGCCCAGCACGTCGACGGCCAGGCCGGAGTCGTCGGCCACGGCGATCAGCCCGGTCGCGGCGGTGGCGGCGCGGGCCTTGAGCAGGGCGTTGGCCTCGAAGGTGGTGCCGTCCTCGACGACGTCGGGGGCCCCGGCCGCGGCGGCGTCCACGACCAGCCGCTCGACGTCGGCTCCGGGCAGCGCGGGCGCGAGCAGGTCCCGCAGCTCGGCGAGCTTGCCCCGGTTGTGCGTGGCGAGCACCACCCGGGCGCCGTGGTGGTCACCCATCGCCGGCCTCGCGCAGGGTCTTGACCTGGATCTGGGTGAGCTGGGCGCAGCCGGCCAGCGCGAGGTCGAGCAGGGCGTCCAGCTCGGCGCGGTCGAAGGGGGCGCCCTCGGCGGTGCCCTGCACCTCCACGAAGTCGCCGGACCCGGTGACCACCACGTTCATGTCGGTCTCGGCCCGCACGTCCTCGACGTACGGGAGGTCCAGCATCGGCACGCCGTCGATGATGCCCACGGACACGGCGGCCACCGTGTCGGTGAGCGGCTGCGCGCGACGGGCGACGAGCCCCTCGGCCCGGGCCCACCCGATCGCCTCGGCGAGGGCCACGTAGGCGCCGGTGATGGCCGCGGTGCGGGTGCCGCCGTCGGCCTGGAGGACGTCGCAGTCGAGGACCACGGTGTTCTCGCCGAGGGCGGAGAGGTCGATGACCGAGCGCAGGGAGCGGCCGATGAGCCGGGAGATCTCGTGGGTGCGCCCGCCGATCTTGCCCTTCACGGACTCGCGGGCGGACCGGGTGGACGTGGCCCGCGGGAGCATCGCGTACTCGGCGGTCACCCAGCCGCGGCCCTCCCCCTTGAGCCAGCGCGGGACGCCCTCGGTCACGGACGCGGTGCACAGCACCCGGGTGCTGCCGAACTCGATGAGGGCGGAGCCCTCCGCCTGCTGGGACCAGCCGCGGGTGATCGTGATGGGTCGCAGCTCACCGGGCGAACGGCCGTCCGACCGGGTCACCCCCGAGGTCGAGAGGGCCGGTGCGGTCTGGTCGACGGGGGAATCCATGTGGTCCACCTTACCCCGCGGCACCGACCGCCCGGCCCGGCCGCCGGCGGCGGGGCTCACGGCCCGACGGCGGCCGCGGGACGGCCGCTCCCCCGCCGGACGATCCGGTAGGTGTAGGCGGGATCGGCCACCCCGATGGGTCCCGCGAAGACCTCCTGCGCCTCCTCCACGGCCCGCGTCGGGGAGTTCCACACCGGCAGGTGCGTCAGCAGCAGCTGGCGGGCCCCGGCGTCCCGGGCGGCCTCCGCCGCGCGCCGGCCGGTCAGGTGGATGCCGCGCAGCGCGTCGTCGCGGCCCTCGTGGTAGGCGGCCTCGCACAGGAAGACGTCGGCGTCCCGCGCGGCGCGCACGAGCCCCTCGCACGCGTCGGTGTCCCCCGAGTAGGCCAGGGTGCTGGGGCCCATGACGCCGTCGTAGTCGATGCGCAGGGCGTAGGGCTCGGGGGTGGGGTGCTCCACCCGGAAGGGCGTGATCGCGAACGGCCCCACCCGCACGGGCTCCTCCGGGACCCAGGTGTGGAAGTCGAACTCCCCGTGCATCCCGGGCTCCGTGGGGAGCCCGTGGGTGCTGCTGAGGTACTCGTGGAGGCCGGTGGGCGCCCACAGCGGGATCGGGGGTCGGCCCCAGCCGCGCGGGTCCCACTTGATGGCCACGTGCAGCCCGGCCAGGTCGATGCAGTGGTCGGGGTGCAGGTGGCTGACGAGCACGGCGTCGATGTCGTGCAGGTCGATGTGGCGCTGCAGCACCCCGAGGGCGCCGTTGCCCATGTCCAGCAGGATGCGCCAGGTCCGTCCCTCGGCGTCCTCACCGCTGACGAGGTAGCAGGAGGCCGGGGAGTTCGGCCCCGCGAAGGAGCCGGTGCATCCGATGATGGTGAGTTTCATGGGCGAGAGCCTTCCAGGAGGTGCCGGTGGGACGGCGGCCGCACCGGCCGCGGAGCTGCTCAGGGCGCGGACGGGCCCGCTCCCCCGATCATCTCCGGGGTGATCCGCGCGAGCGAGCCCGTGGGGTACTGCTCCGCCACGGAGCTGGTGTGCCGGACGCGGGCGACCTCCGGCCCCAGGAACCGCCGGGCGAGGACCTCGAAGGACGCGGCGTCCCCGGTGGCGAGGAACTCGTGCCGGGCGGGCCCGCCCGGCACCCCCGGCTCGCGCTCGAGCCCGTGGCTGACGAGCGCCCGGTAGACGTCCTTGGCGGTCTCCTCCGCGCTGGAAACCAGCGTGACGGCGTCGCCCATGACGTAGGAGATCACGCCGGTGAGCAGGGGGTAGTGGGTGCAGCCCAGCACCAGCGTGTCCACGTCGGCCTCGCGCAGCGGGTCCAGGTAGGCCTGGGCCGTGGCCAGCAGGCCGGGCCCCGTGGTGACGCCCGCCTCCACGTAGTCGACGAACGCGGGGCAGGCCACCGAGTCGATCCGCAGGTGGGGGGCGGCGGCGAACGTGTCGTCGTAGGCGCGGGAACCGACCGTCGCCTCCGTGCCGATGACGCCGATCCGGCCGTTGCGGGTCGAGGCGACCGCCCGGCGCACCGCCGGCTGGATGACCTCGACCACCGGGATCCCGTAGACCCGGGTGTAGCGCTCCCGGGCGTCGCGCAGCACCGCCGCGGACGCCGTGTTGCAGGCGATCACGAGCAGCTTGACGCCGGAGTCGACGAGCTCGTCCATGATCCGCAGGGCGTGCGCCCTGACCTCGGCGATCGGCAGCGGCCCGTAGGGCCCGTGGGCGGTGTCCCCCACGTACACGATCTCCTCGTGGGGCAGCTGGTCGATGATGGCGCGGGCCACGGTGAGACCGCCCACCCCGGAGTCGAACACGCCGATGGGTGAACCGGGGTTGGGGCGCCGGGCGGCCCGGCCGCCGGCCCCGAAGACGTCGTCATCCTGCATATCGTCAAGAGCGTAGTCCCGGGCGTGCCGCCGTCCCAAACCGCGCCGCGGCCGTGCCGCCGTGAGCCGCGTCACCCCCGGCCGGGGCGGGGGCCGCCCGGGGTGTCGTGCCCGGTCAGTCCCGGGGCAGGTCGTGGAGGAGGGCCTCCATGAGGGTCTCCTGCAACCACGAGACGAAGTTGTACAGGAGCGACATGTACGTCTCGACGTCCTCGATCGCGGACCAGTCGTCGTAGCGACCCACGCGCTCGGCGTCGGCCTCGCTGCGGATCCCGAGCCGGTCCGCCAGCACCAGCCGCACGTCGTTGAGGGCCTGCCCGAAGGCCTGCGCCTGGGCGGGGTCCAGCCGCACGGGCTGGGCCTCCAGCGCGAGGGCCGCCTGCTGCAGCACGCCGCGCTTGGTCTCCCGCAGCCCCCGCTCCGTGTACCGGCGGAACTCGGCGGCGCGCTCGGGGTCCAGGCTCCCGTCGGGCAGCAGCCGCCGCAGCGCGGAGTCGTCGGGGACGGTGGCGTCCCCGGACACGCCGAGCATCCGCTCGAGCGAGTCCTCCGAGGCCGGCTGCTCGGGGGCGAGCGCCTGGGCGACGTCCGCGAACAGCTTCTGGAGCAGCTCCTTCTCGGGCTCCTCGAAGCGGGCGGTGATGCCCCGGCGGGTGGACCGGAAGCCCTGCGCCATCAGTGGCCCCCCGCCTGCTCGAAGGTGGCCCACAGTCCGAAGCCGTGCATCGCCGCGGTGTGGGTCTCGGCCTCCTCGAGGGAGCCGCTGGCCACCACGGAGCGCCCGTGGTGGTGGACCTCCAGCATCAGGGAGCGGGCCTTCTCCTCCGGGTAGCCGAAGTAGGAGCGGAACACGTAGGTGACGTAGCTCATGAGGTTGACGGGGTCGTCCCACACGACCACGTTCCACGGGGTCTCGGTCTCAGTGGCCACGGACGTCGCGCCGGTGGGCCGGGTGCCGGTCTCCGGGGTGGCGGTGGCCGCGGGGCGGGCGGCGGCGGGAGTAGCGCAGTGCATGGTCCGTCCATCGTAGCGAGTGCCGGAGACGGGGCGCACCGGCGGCGTCGCTAGAGTGGTGCCCGTGAACCAGCGCAGCCACCGGTGGGCCCCGCCGCCCACGTCCCTGATGACCGACCACTACGAGCTGACCATGCTGCAGGCCGCCCTGCACGCCGGCACCGCGCAGCGGCGCAGCGTGTTCGAGGTCTTCGCCCGGCGGCTCCCCGCTGGGCGGCGCTACGGCGTGGTGGCGGGCACGGGGCGCCTCCTCGAGGGGCTCGGGAGCTTCCGCTTCGGCGACGAGCAGCTGCGCTTCCTGTCGGACACCGGCGTGGTCAACCGAGCCACCCTGGACTACCTCGCCGACTTCCGCTTCACCGGCTCGATCTCCGGCTACGCCGAGGGCGAGGCGTACTTCCCCTCGTCGCCGCTGCTCGTGGTCGAGGCCACCTTCGCCGAGGCGTGCGTGCTCGAGACGTACTTCCTGTCGGTGCTCAACTACGACAGCGCCGTGGCCTCGGCCGCCTCCCGCATGGTGGGTGCCGCGGCGGGGCGCCCGTGCATCGAGATGGGCTCCCGGCGCGCCCACGAGGAGGCCGCCGTCGCGGCCGCGCGGGCGGCGGTCATCGGCGGCTTCGACTCGACGTCGAACCTCGAGGCCGGGCACCGCTACGGGATCCGGACGGTCGGGACGGCCGCCCACTCCTTCACGCTCCTGCACGACACGGAGGAGGACGCCTTCCGCGCCCAGCTCCAGTCCATGGGCCGGGACACGACCCTGCTGGTCGACACCTACGACGTCGAGACCGCGGTGCGCAAGGCCGTGGAGCTCGCGGGTCCCGGTCTGGGCGGCGTGCGCCTGGACTCGGGCGACCTCGTGACCCAGGCCGCCTGGGTGCGCGGGCTCCTCGACGAGCTCGGCAACCCGGACACCCGCATCACCGTCACCTCGGACCTGGACGAGTACGCGATCGCGGCCCTGAACGCCGCGCCCGTCGACGCGTTCGGCGTGGGCACCCGAGTGGTCACCGGCTCCGGCGCGCCGACGTCGTCGATGGTCTACAAGCTGGTGGCCCGCGAGGACTCCTCCGGCGAGCTGCGGCCCGTGGCGAAGGCCGCGAAGGGCAAGGTGTCCGTGGGCGGGCGCAAGCACGCCCTGCGGCGCCGGGACGAGCGGGGCACGGCGACCCACGAGATGGTCGGCATCGGCCGGCTGCCCGACGACGACGGCGACGACCGGCCGCTGCTGGAGGACTTCGTCCGCCGCGGCGAGCTGCTGGACGGCTGGACGGGCCCGGAGGGGGTCCGCCGGGCCCGGGAGCGGCACGCGGCGTCCGTGGCGGAGCTGCCCCGCTCGGCCCGGCGGCTCAGCGAGGGCGACCCCGTGATCCCGACCGTCCTGGGGCCCGAGGCCCCGGCCTGAGCGCCCGTCCGGGCGGCGCGCGCCGGGCGGGATCCGCCCAGCGGCACCCGCCGGAGGAGCACCACCGGGCGAGAAGCACGAGCGTGAAGCACCGAACAGAGGGAGGAACACCATGAGGACCGCACTGATCGTCGTCGACGTGCAGAACGACTTCTGCGAGGGCGGCTCGCTGCCCGTCGCCGGAGGCGCGGCGGTGGCCGCCGCCGTGTCGGAGCACCTGGAGGACCACCACGGGGACTACGCGGCCGTCGCGGCCACCCAGGACTGGCACGTCGACCCCGGGGCGCACTTCTCCGACGAGCCGGACTACGTGGACTCCTGGCCCGTGCACTGCGTCGCCGAGTCCCGCGGGGCCCGCTCCCACCCGGACCTGGACACGGACTGGATCCAGGCGTGGTTCCGCAAGGGCGAGCACGACGCCGCCTACTCCGGCTTCGAGGGGCTGCTCGCCCCGGACGCGGACGTGCCGATGGGCGACGACGAGGACGTCGACGACGAGCCGGACGTGAGCCTCGACGACTGGCTGCGGGAGCACGAGATCGAGGCCGTGGACATCGTGGGCCTGGCGACCGACCACTGCGTGCGGGCGACCGCCCTGGACGCCGTCGAGGCCGGCTACGACACCCGGGTGCTGGTGGAGCTCACCGCGGGCGTCGCCGCGGAGTCCACGGAGCGCGCCCTGCGGGAGATGGCCGAGGCGGGGGTCGAGGTCGTCCGGTCCTGACCCGTGCCCGGCAGCGGACCGCCTCGTCCCGGGCGGTTCGCGTCCCGGGCGCGACTCACTTGCGCCCGATGAACCAGTCCTGCAGCTTCTTGACCCGCGCCTGGAGCTGCGCCTCGTTCGCCTGCGCCACCGCGGGTCCGCCGCACACCCGGCGCAGCTCGTTGTGGACCATGCCGTGCGGGGTGCCGGTGCGGGACGCCCAGGCCGAGACGTTCTTGGACAGGGTGGCGCGCAGCTCCTTGAGCCGCCGGTGGTCGGGCACCGCCGGCTGCTCCGGGGTGCGGGCGGCGCCGGGGCGCCGCCGGGCGTGCTGGGACTGCCGCTCCCGCAGCAGCGCCGAGACCTGGTCGGCCTCGAGCAGGCCCGGGATGCCGAGGAAGTCCGCCTCCTCCTCCGAGCCCACCGCCACGCCGCCGCCGAAGGCGCCGCCGTCGAAGAGGACCCCGTGGAAGGACGCGTCCGAGCCGATGGCCTCGAACCGGCCCTGGGCGAGGGCCGCGGACGCCTTCTCCTCCCGGTTGGCCTCCTCGAGCAGGTCGTCGTCCCAGCCCTCCTCGAGCGGGTCGGCCGGCAGGCCGGTCTCCTCCGCGGCGGGCTTGTCGAGGGCGTGGTCCCGCTCGGCCTCCATCTCGTTGGCGAGCTGCATCAGCGCCGGCACGGACGGCAGGAACACGGAGGCCGTCTCCCCGCGCTTGCGGGCGCGCACGAAGCGGCCGACCGCCTGGGCGAAGAACAGCGGCGTGGACGTGGACGTCGCGTAGACGCCCACGGCGAGCCGGGGGACGTCGACGCCCTCGGAGACCATCCGCACGGCCACCATCCAGCGGCTGTCCCCGACGGAGAACTCGTCGATCCGGTCCGAGGCGCCCTTGTCGTCGGAGAGGACCACGGTGGGGTTCTCTCCCGTGATCCGGCGCAGCTGCGCGGCGTAGGCCTTCGCGTCCTGGTGGTCGGTCGCGATGACCATCGCCCCGGCGTCCGGCACGGTGCGCCGCACCTCCGTGAGCCGCTGGTCCGCGGCCTGGAGCACCGACGGGATCCACTGCCCGTTCGGGTCGAGCGCCGTGCGCCACGCGTGGGCGGTGATGTCCTTCGTGAAGCCCTCGCCGAGCTCCGCGGCCATCTCCTCCCCCGCGCTGGTGCGCCAGCGCATCTGCCCCGAGTAGGCGAGGAAGATCACGGGCCGGACCACGTGGTCCTTGAGCGCGTCGCCGTAGCCGTAGGTGTAGTCGGCGCTCGAGCGGCGGATGCCGTCCCCGTCCTCCAGGTAGCGCACGAACGGGATCGGCGCGGTGTCCGAGCGGAAGGGGGTGCCGGTCAGGGCGAGCCGGCGGGCGGCGGGGTCGAAGGCCTCCTGGAGCCCGTCGCCCCACGTGAGGGAGTCCCCGGCGTGGTGGATCTCGTCCATGATCACCAGGGTCCGGCCCGCCTCGGTGCGGGCCCGGTGCAGGAGCGGCTTCATGGCCACCTGCGAGTAGGTCACGGCGGCGCCCAGGTAGTCCCGGCCGTGGGAGCCGTCCGCGTTCTTGAAGTTCGGGTCGATCGCCAGGCCCACGCGGGCGGCGGCGTCCGCCCACTGCCGCTTGAGGTGGTCCGTGGGCGTCACCACCGTGATCCGGTTGACGGTCCCGCGGTCGAAGAGCTCCTTGGCCACGCGCAGCGCGAAGGTCGTCTTGCCGGCCCCGGGGGTCGCGACGGCCATGTAGTCCCGGGGCTGTGCCTCGAAGTAGCGCTGCAGCGCCTCCGCCTGCCAGGCGCGCAGCTTGGGGGCCGTGCCCCACGCGGCGCGGTCCGGATAGGCCGGGGGGAGGTCGGCGGCGGCTGCGCCGAACAGGGAGAGCTGGTCGTCCTGGGACACTCTGGCGACGTCCTTTCGCTCGTGGTGCCGCGGCCTCGTGGCCGCGGTGGATGACGGGGGCGCGGCGGCGGGCCACGCAAAAGCGCCCGCCGGCGGCGGGCGCTTGCTCGGCCGGGGGTGCTCAGCCCTGGTCGTCGCCCTGGTCGTTCGGGGGGCGGAGTCCGTCGTAGATCTCCTTGCAGGTCGGGCACACCGGGAACCGCTGCGGGTCGCGGCCGGGGACCCAGACCTTGCCGCACAGGGCGATCACGGGCTCGCCGGAGAGGGCGGACTCCATGATCTTCTCCTTGCGCACGTAGTGCGCGAAGCGCTCATGGTCGCCCGGCTCCTGGAGCTCCCTGGTCTCCTCGCGCTCGATCGTCGAGGTGCCCCCGGCCGGCTGCGCCGGATCGGCACCGTACGGGGTGTCGTCCGGGCCGTTCGTCGGGGTGCCGGTGGTCGCCGCTGAGACATGCATGGGCGCCAGTTTACCCCGTCCCCGCCGACCCCCGTGCGCCGGGAGCGCCCGTCCCGCTCAGCGGAACTGGGCGACCTCCTGGAGCAGCTCGGGGGCCCGCCGGTCGTACCAGCGCCCGCCGAGGACGATCCCGCCCCAGCACAGCAGCGGGCCGAGCACCGCCCCGGCGGCCAGCCCCGCCCAGCCCCACACGGGGTCGCCGGTGAAGACCTGCACGAGGAGGGGGACGGCGGCCGGCAGCACGAGGACGAGGATCAGCCCCAGCGCCACGAACTGGACGAGGACGTTCAGGACGGTGAAGCCCTGCGGCGTCTTCAGCGGGGACGCGCCCGGCGGGGCCACGGGGTAGGTGTACCGGGCGGACATCACCGAGGACAGGCCCGCCCCGCCCAGCAGCGCCAGCAGCGCGGTGCCCGCGACCCCGGGCAGCAGCTGCCACCGGCCCTCGACCGCGAACGGCAGCAGCAGCCCGGCCGCCGTGAGCGGCACGGCGATCACGAGCAGCGCGAGCACCCGGCCCGCGCGGTCGTGGACGCCCCGCACACCGGTGAGGACGTGCAGGTGCAGGGCGGTGTTGTCGTAGGACACGTCGCCCGAGATCTGGTACGCGAGCAGCGCCGCGATCATCGGGCCCAGGGCGTAGAGGAGGACGCCGCCTCCCTCCGGGTCCCGGGAGAACCACATGAGCACGGCGAGGGCCGGGATGACGAGCAGACCGGCCGAGTAGCGGGGGTCCCTGACCCAGTAGACCAGGCACCGGGCCGCGACGGCCGCCCACGGGCGCCGGGGCGCGAGGTCGAGGAGCCCCGCGCCGGCGGCCCCCTCGCGGGGGGCCGCGGTCCGCCCGCCGGCCGTGCTGGTGAGGGCCCGCTCCTGCGCGACCCGCCAGACGAGGACGAGGACGACGACGGTCAGGACCGTGACGGCCAGCCGAGCGGCGGCGGAGCCCCACCGGCCGGCGGCGACGTCGGCCGGGACCGCCCAGACGGCTCCGACCGGTGTCCACGCGAGCACGCCGGCGTACTGCGGCAGCCGGTCCCACAGCCGCTCCAGCCCGCTCAGCAGGCCGGTGAGGATCGGGCCGAGCAGCACCAGGGCCACGAGCGCGGCCAGCGAGACCAGCTCCGTGAGGCGTCGGCGGCGGCCGAGACCGACGGCGAGGGCGGTGACGCAGCGGGATCCGGTGACCACGAGGGCCAGCGCGAGCGGCACGCACAGGAGGGCCGCGAGCAGCGCGGCCGCGGACGAGCGCCAGGAGCTCACCGTGGCGAGGAGCGCCACGACGGTGAGCGCACCCGGCACGCCGACGACCGCGCCGAGGGCCTGGCCCCACTGCACCTGGCCCACGGACAGGGGCAGGAGGGCGAGGCGGGCCGGGTCCAGCGTGGCGTCGGCCCGCGCCGCGAGGATGGGCAGCAGCCACCAGGCCAGCACGGCCGCCGACCCGGCCAGCACGAGCACGGTGCGCACCAGGGACAGGTCCTGACGGCCCAGCAGGAACAGCGCGACCACGGCCAGGCCCAGCAGGAACACGAAATAGGCGGCGCCCAGCACGGTCCCCACGAGCACCCAGGTGCTGCGGGTGAGGGTGTTGACGAGGATCCTCGCCTTGAGGCCCACGAGGCGCCCGGCCAGGGCGGCGGTGCCCGCCCGGGCGGGGGCGAGGCCCTCCGGGGCCGGGGCGAGCTCCGGGCTCACTCCGGGCGCAGCCACGGCAGGCCCTCCCCCGTCTCCCGGCGCCCGCCGACCAGTTCGACGAACCGGTCCTCGAGCGTGGCCCCGGCCCGGACCGCGTCGACCGTCCCGGCGGCCAGCACCCGGCCGCGGTCCATCACGGCGACGTGGTCGCACATCCGCTGCACGAGGTCCATGACGTGGCTGGAGACGACCACGGTCCCGCCGGCGGACACGAAGCCGTGCAGGATCTCGCGGATGTTCGCCGCCGAGACGGGGTCGACCGACTCGAACGGCTCGTCGAGGACGAGCAGGCTCGGGGCGTGGATGAGGGCGCCGGCCAGCGCGATCTTCTTGGTCATGCCGGCGGAGTAGTCCTGGACCTGGGTCCCGGCGTCGGCCGTGAGGTCCATGGCCCGCAGCAGGTCGTCGGTGCGCTCGGCCACGACGTCCCGGTCCATGCCGCGCAGCAGGCCGGCGTAGGTGACGAGCTGGCGTCCGGTGAGCCGGTCGAACAGGTGCAGTCCGTCCGGCAGCACGCCCATGAGCTGCTTGGCCCGCCGGGGCTCGGCCCAGACGTCGACACCGGCCACGCGGGCGCTGCCCGCCGTGGGGCGGAGGAGTCCGGTCGCCATGGACAGCATCGTGGTCTTGCCGGCGCCGTTGCGTCCCACGAGGCCGAAGAAGGAGCCGCGGGGGACGTCGAGGTCCACGCGGTCCACGGCGACCTTGGCCTCGGGGGTGCCGGGGCGGCCGAAGACCCGGACGAGCCCGCGCACGCTCAGCGCCGGCGGCCCGCCGGACGGGGGCGCCGGGGTGTCCGGCGCGGGGGCGCCGGTCCGTTCCGGGGCGGCCTGCGGGAGGTGCTGGTGGCTCATGCCCCCAGCGTAGGCAGGCGGGACCGGGCGCGCCTCCGGCGCGCGGCGGAGCCCGCCCCGCCGGCGCGCGGGATGCGCTCCACCGTGCGGCGGAGGACGCGCCCCGCGCGCCGGCGGACGGTGGCCGTGCGGGCGGGGCGGTCAGGGGGGGCGTCAGGGGCGGGGGCTCAGAACAGGGCGCGCATCAGGGCGCCCCGGGCGGTCACCGTGCGCGGGTCCTCGGCGCCCACCACGTCGAAGAGCTCGAGCAGGCGCAGCCGGACGGCGTCCCGCTCCTCCCCGGCGGTGCGCCGCACCAGGTCCAGCAGCCGGCGAAAGGCGTCCTCCACGTGGCCGCCCGAGACGTCGAGGTCGGCGACGGCCAGCTGCGCCGCCACGTCCTCCGGGGCGGCGGCGGCCTCGGCGCGGACCGTCGCGGCGTCCAGCGGCAGCACCCGCTGGAGCAGGTGCACCTGGGCGAGGGCGAGCTTCGCCTCCCGGTCCCCGGGGTTCTCGGCGATCGCCTTCCGGTAGGCGGCCTCGGCGGCGTCGACGTCCCCGGCCTCGAGGGCGTCCACGGCCTCCTGGTGCAGCGGGGGCAGGGGCTCCGGCTCGTCGTCGGGGCGGACGGGCTCCACGGTGCCCGTGATCCCGTTCTGCTCGGCGAGCGCGAGCAGCTCGTCCAGCAGCTGGGTCACCTGCTCGGCCGGGACCGTGGAGTTGAACAGCGGGACGGGCCGCCCGCCGAGCAGCGCCACCACGGTGGGCACGGACTGCGCCTGGAACATCTGCGCGATCTCGGGGACCGCCTCGGCGTCCACGGAGGCCAGCAGGAGCCGTCCCCGGTAGCGGTCCACGACCTGCTCCAGGGTGTCGGTGAACGCCACGGACTGCTCGCTGAAGCGGGCCCAGAGGGCGAAGACCACGGGGACCCGGGTGGAGAGCTCGGCGACCTCCTGGAAGTCCGCCGCCGTCACCTCCCGGCGGTACCCGCCCGGCCGGCCCTCCCCCGCGGGCTGCCCGCCCGGCCCGGCGGCGGGCACGGCGCCCAGGTCCACCGCGCCCCGCACCGACGACGGGAGCGGGGCCTCCTGCGGCGGCGGAGCGGTCTCGGCGGTGCGGCGGGGCTGCTGGTGCTGGAACTCGTTCACGGGGCGTCTCCTGAGGGCTCGTCGACGGGCACGGCGGTCCGCTGGGCCGTCGGTGTCGGGGCGGGATCGGTGGTCCGGTCCGCCGGGCCGGGGCCGCGGCCGGCGGCGGGACGGCGCCCGGCGGGCGCCGCGGGTCTTCCACGATTATCGGCCGCCGGGGGCGGCTCGGCCACCGGTGCGCCCGCGTGTCCGCTCCCGGCGTGACGCCGTGACGGCGGCCGCGCCGGGCGGGGCCGGGCTCAGCGGCGGGTGCGCCAGCAGCGCTCGTGCCAGTGGCGGCGGTCCTCGAAGGCGCTGCGCGCCCCCAGCAGGGAGTCCTGCTGCCAGACGACCAGGTGCGCGATCCCCGGCGGGATCGACCGGCCGCAGCCGGGGCAGGTGTAGGTCTTGACCGCGTTGGCGGGCCGGACGTGGCGGACCAGCCAGTCCCCGTCCGTCGAGCGCTCCACCGTGGGCGCCGGCTCCAGGACGCGTTCGACCGACCACGGCTCCTGGGCGGCGCCGCGCTGCCACTTGCTCGCGCGCGGGCCGCTGCCGGGGCCGCCGTGGCGGCGTCGGGAGGAGTGGTTGGAGCGTGGCACCGCGCCATCGTCTCACAGCGGGGGCCTCCGGGTCCGGGCCGGGTCCCGCGGAGCGCTAGGCTGGTCCGCGTGCGTCTTGTCATTGCCGATTGCTCCGTCGACTACGAAGGGCGTCTGCGCGCCCACCTGCCCGCCGCCCGGCGTCTTCTCCTCGTGAAGGCGGACGGTTCCGTGCTCGTCCACTCGGACGGCGGCAGCTACAAGCCCCTGAACTGGATGAGCCCGCCCGCCCGCCTGCACGTCGGCGAGCCGGAGGCCGAGCTCGCGGCCGAGGGCGTGCTGCAGACGTGGACCGTCCAGGCCGCCAAGAGCGATGACCGCCTCGTCATCCAGGTGTTCGAGATCCACGAGGACGTCTCCCACGAGCTGGGCACCGACCCCGGGCTGGTGAAGGACGGCGTCGAGGCGGACCTGCAGCGCCTGCTCGCCGAGCAGATCCACCGCCTGGGCTCGGGGCACACCCTGGTCCGGCGCGAGTACCCCACCGCGATCGGGCCCGTGGACATCCTGGCCCGCGACGCCGCCGGTGCCACCGTGGCGGTCGAGCTCAAGCGCCGCGGCGACATCGACGGCGTCGAGCAGCTCACCCGGTACCTCGAGCTGCTCAACCGGGACCCCCTCCTGGCGCCCGTGCGCGGGGTGTACGCCGCCCAGCTCATCCGGCCCCAGGCCCGGGTGCTCGCCGAGGACCGGGGCATCGCGTGCCTGACCCTCGACTACGACGAGATGCGCGGGCTCGACGACAGCGGCTCGCGCCTCTTCTGAGCCCACTCCTGCGGGCCCACCGGCGCGGGCCCGGGTCCGCGCCGGGCGCCGCCGGGGTCACGCGCTCGGCGAACAGCCCGCAACACGCGATGATCAGCAGGCGAACAACGTTGACCGCCCCCGGGGAGTGTGTGAAGCTGAACGTGTTCTTCGTTCCATGTTTTGCATGCTCGCAGAACGGGTAAGCGAGCGTGACGTTCGACCCTGGCCCTGGTCCTCCTCCTTCGGGAACGGAGACCGCGGCCCTCGGCTCATCTCGTGGTACCGCCCTTCCGTGCACGACCTGTGCACACGTTTCGCACCATCTCGCAAGGAGAGATCTTCATGGCCCAGGGCACCGTCAAGTGGTTCAACGCCGAAAAGGGCTTCGGCTTCATCACCCCCGACGACTCCGACTCGGACGTCTTCGTCCACTACTCGGAGATCCAGTCGGGCGGCTTCCGCACCCTCGAGGAGAACCAGCGCGTCGAGTTCGAGATCGGCCAGGGCCAGAAGGGCCCGCAGGCCACCGGCGTCACGCTCATCTGATCCGCTTCCCGCGCACCGGCTGAGCACGGAGCCCCGCACCCGTCCCGGGTGCGGGGCTCCGTCGTGCCGGCGTGCTCAGTACGCGGTGCCGACCAGGTGCCGTTCGACGGCGGCCCCCGCGGCCCCGAGCTGCTCGACGAAGTGCTCGTAGCCGCGGTCGACGTGCTGGACGCCGCTCACGTCGGTGGTGCCGACGGCGGCCATGCCCGCGATCACGAGGGCCGCGCCCGCCCGGATGTCCATGGCCTCCACCGGCGCCCCGGAGAGCACCGGCATCCCCGCCACCAGGGCGTGGTGGCCGTCGAGGCGCACGCTCGCGCCCAGCCGTTCGAGCTCGGCCGTGAAGCCCCAGCGGGCCTCGAAGACGTTCTCCGTGACCATGCCGGAGCCCTCGGCCACCGCGTTGAGGGCCACCACGAACGGTTGCAGATCGGTGGGGAAGCCCGGGTACGGCAGCGTGGACACGTTGATCGCCCGCGGCCGCCGCGGTCCGGCGACCACGAAGCGGCCCCCGTCCGTGTCCACGCGGCAGCCCGCGGAGCGCAGCTTGTCCAGCACCACGGTCAGGTGGCCGGGCTCTGCGCCCTCGATCTCCACCGTCCCCCCGGTCACGGCCGCGGCGAACGCCCAGGTGCCCGCGACGATCCGGTCGGGCACCGTCCGGTGCTCCACCGGGCGCAGGGACGCCACCCCGGCGACCGTCACGGTGCTCGTGCCGAGCCCCTCGATCCGGGCGCCCATCGCCTGCAGCATCCGCCCGATGTCCACGATCTCCGGCTCGCGGGCCGCGTTGTCGATGACGGTGGTGCCCTCGGCCAGCGTCCCCGCCATCATGAGGTTCTCCGTGGCGCCCACGGAGGGGTAGTCCAGGCGGAAGTGCGTCCCGCGCAGGCTGCGCGGCACGGACGCCACGAGATAGCCGCGCTCGATCTGCAGCACCGCGCCCATCGCCTCGAGGCCCGCCCGGTGCATGTCCAGGCCGCGGGAGCCGATGGCGTCCCCGCCGGGCAGGGCGACCTCGGCCACGTGGCACCGGGCGACCAGCGGACCGAGCACGGAGATCGACGCGCGCATCGCCCGCACCAGGTCGTAGTCCGCCTGGTGGTGCAGGACCGCCGGGACGTCGATGCGGACGGTCTTCTCGGCGCGCTCGTAGACCACCCCGCAGCCGAGCCGGCGCAGCAGCTCCGCCATGATCGTGACGTCGTGGATCTCGGGGACGTTCGTGATGGTCGACTCGCCCTCGGCCAGCAGGGTCGCCGCCATCAGCTTCAGCACGCTGTTCTTCGCGCCGGAGACGCGCAGGGTGCCGTTGACCGCGGTGGGTCCGTGCACGACGATCTTCTCTTCCATCCACTCTCCTGGGCGGTCTCGCCGGGGTCCCTGCGGGGCCCCGGGTACGGCCGCGGCCTCCGCACCGGTGGTGCGGAGGCCGCGATGTGCTGGGCGCGCGGGGCGGGGCCCCGCGCGGACGGGCGGGATCAGGCGGCGGCGGCGCCGGGCAGCTCCACGTTGTCCGCCACGATCGTCACCCGGTCGTTGTCGACGAACACGAAGCCGGCGTCGATCGTGCCCTCGAGCCGGGAGCCGTCCACGGGGTCCACCGCGAAGTCGCCGGGCTTGAGGATGCCGGCCACGGCCTCGTGGCCGGGCAGGATACCGATGTCGCCCTCGGACGTGCGGACCCGCACCATCCGGGCGGTGCCGGTCCACACGGCCTGCTCGAGGGAGACGATTTCGACGATCATCTCAGCCATGACTACTTGCCACCGGTCCGCTTCTTGATCTGCTCCCACTGCTGCATGACGTCGTCGAGACCGCCGACGTTGTAGAACGCCTGCTCCGGCACGTGGTCGAACTCGCCCTCGCAGATCTTCCCGAACGCCTCGATGGTCTCGGCGAGCGGGACCGTGGAGCCCTCGACACCGGTGAACTGCTTGGCGGTGTAGGTGTTCTGGGAGAGGAACTGCTCGATGCGGCGCGCGCGCGAGACGACGACCTTCTGCTCCTCGGAGAGCTCCTCGACGCCGAGGATCGCGATGATGTCCTGCAGCTCCTTGTTCTCCTGCAGGATCGACCGGACGCGGATCGCGACGTCGTAGTGCTCCTGGCCCACGATCTGCGGGTCGAGGATGCGCGAGGTCGAGGTCAGCGGGTCGATCGCCGGGTACAGACCGCGGGAGGCGATGTCACGGGAGAGCTCGGTGGTCGCGTCCAGGTGGGCGAACGTCGTGGCCGGGGCCGGGTCGGTGTAGTCGTCGGCGGGCACGTAGATCGCCTGCATCGAGGTGATCGAGTGGCCGCGGGTCGAGGTGATGCGCTCCTGGAGCACGCCCATCTCGTCCGCCAGCGTCGGCTGGTAGCCCACGGCGGAGGGGATGCGGCCCAGCAGGGTCGACACCTCCGAGCCGGCCTGGGTGAAGCGGAAGATGTTGTCGACGAAGAGCAGCACGTCCTGGTTCTGCACGTCGCGGAAGTACTCCGCCATCGTGAGCCCGGTCAGGGCCACGCGCAGACGCGTTCCCGGCGGCTCGTCCATCTGGCCGAACACGAGGGCGGTGTCCTTGAGGACGCCCGCCTCCTCCATCTCGACCCAGAGGTCGTTGCCCTCACGGGTGCGCTCGCCCACGCCGGCGAAGACCGAGGTGCCGCCGAAGTTGCGGGCCACACGCGTGATCATCTCCTGGATGAGCACGGTCTTGCCCACGCCGGCGCCGCCGAACAGGCCGATCTTGCCGCCCTTGATGTAGGGGGTCAGCAGGTCGATCGACTTGATGCCGGTCTCCATCATCTCCGTGGAGCCCTCGAGCTCCGCGAAGGACGGCGCCTTGCGGTGGATCGGCCAGCGCTCGGTGATCTCCAGGGAAGAGGTCTCGACGTCGAGGGCCTCACCGAGGACGTTGAAGATGTGGCCCTTGACCACGTCGCCCACGGGCACGGAGATCGGCTCGCCGGAGTCCTTGACCTCGGTGCCGCGCACCAGGCCGTCGGTCTGCTGCAGGGCGATCGCGCGGACCATGTTGTCGCCCAGGTGCTGGGCGGTCTCGAACGTGATCGTCCGCTTCTCGCCGTTGAGCTCGTACTGGGCGGTCAGGGCGTTGTAGATGCCGGGCACGGCGTGCTCGGGGAACTCGACGTCGACGACCGGCCCGATGACCCGGGCGATGCGTCCCGTGGCACCGCCCGAGACCGGCTGCCCGGCCTGTTCGCTGATGGTGGCAGTCATATCTCTCACTTCACTTGTTCGTGGTGGACACTTGCTGGATCGCCGGGACGGCCCGTCACAGGGCCTCGGCGCCGCTCACGATCTCGGTGAGCTCGGTGGTGATCTCGGCCTGGCGGGCGTTGTTCATCAGGCGCGTGTACTTCTTGATGAGGTCGTCGGCGTTGTCGCCGGCCGCCTTCATCGCCCGCTGCCGGGCCGCGAGCTCGCTGGTGGCTGCGTGCGCCAGGCTCGCGAAGAGTCGGGCGTCGATGTAGCGCGGCAGGACGGCGTCGAGGAACTCCTCGGGGTTCGGCTCGAACTCGAAGGTGCTGTCGGGCTCCTCCAGCTCCTCGAACTCCCGGGCGACCTCGTCGGTCAGCGCGTTGGCGTCCACGACCTCGAGCGGCAGCAGCCGGAGCACCCGGGGCTCCTGGACGACCATCGACTGGAACGACGTGTAGACGAGGTGGATCTCGTCGACGCCGCCGTCCTCGTACGCGGTCTCCAGGTCCTCGATCAGCACCTTGCGCAGCTCCCGCGCACGGTCCGGCCGGGCGTTGTCCGTGTCCCCGGTCCAGTTCCGCTCGTACGGACGGCTGCGGAAGTCGAAGTACGCCTGGGCCTTGCGGCCGATCAGGTAGACCTTGGTCTCCTTGCCCTCCCCGTGCAGCAGCTCCAGCAGGCCCTCGGCCTCCTTGAGCACGTTGGACGAGTAGGACCCGGCCAGACCGCGGTCCGAGGTCATGATCACCACGGCCGACCGGCGCACCTCGTCGGCCCTCGTGGTCAGGGCATGGGAGACGTTGTGCTGGGTGGCGACCTGTGAGACCGCCCGGGTCAGCGCGTTCGCGTAGGGACGCGCCGCCTGCAGACCCTGTCGGGACTTGTTGATGCGCGAGGTCGCGATCATCTCCATGGCCTTGAAGATCTTCTTCATGGACTTGGTCGACGCGATCTTGTTCCGGTAGACCCGAATCTGCGCTCCCATGTGACTTCCTTTCGTCACCGTGCCCGGTGCGCCGCCGCGGCGGCGCACCGGACCGACCGGTTACTTCCTGACGATCCGTTCCTGGTCGACCGCGGACGCGTCGAGGGGCTCGTGCTCCTCGTGGCCCGGCTCGATCCCGTGCTTGGTGCCCCGGAAGTCCCGCTTGACCTCGGCGACGGCCGTCTCCAGCGCGGCGACGGCGTCGTCCTCGAGCTTGCCGGAGCCGACGATGGAGTCCATCACGTTGGTGGTGCGGCGCACGTGCTCCAGCAGGGCCTGCTCGAAGTCGAGCACGTCGGCGACCTCCACCTCGTCGAGGTGGCCGTTGGTGCCGGCCCAGATGGACACGACCTGGTCCTCGACCGGGTACGGGGTGTACTGCTTCTGCTTCAGCAGCTCCATCAGCCGGGCGCCGCGGGTCAGCTGCTGCCGGGACGCGGGGTCCAGGTCGGAGGCGAACATCGCGAAGGCCTGCATCGAGCGGTAGGACGCCAGCTCGAGCTTCAGCGTGCCGGAGACCTTCTTCATGGCCTTGACCTGCGCGGCGCCGCCGACGCGGGACACCGAGATGCCCACGTCCACGGCCGGGCGCTGGTTGGCGTTGAACAGGTCCGACTGCAGGAAGATCTGGCCGTCGGTGATGGAGATGACGTTGGTGGGGATGAACGCCGAGACGTCGTTGGCCTTCGTCTCGATCATCGGCAGCCCGGTCATCGACCCGGCGCCCAGCTCGTCGGAGAGCTTGGCGCAGCGCTCGAGGAGGCGGGAGTGCAGGTAGAACACGTCGCCCGGGTAGGCCTCGCGTCCCGGCGGGCGGCGCAGCAGCAGCGAGACCGCACGGTAGGCCTCGGCCTGCTTGGACAGGTCGTCGAAGACGATGAGGACGTGCTTGCCGCCGTACATCCAGTGCTGGCCGATGGCCGAGCCGGCGTAGGGGGCGAGGTACTTGATGCCCGCGGCCTCGGAGGCGGGGGCCGCCACGATGGTCGTGTACTCCAGGGCCCCGTTGTCCTCGAGGGTCTGGCGCACGCCGGCGATGGTGGACGCCTTCTGGCCCACGGCCACGTAGATGCAGCGCACCTGCTTGTTGACGTCGCCGGACTCCCAGTTGGCGCGCTGGTTCAGGATGGCGTCCACGGCGATGGCCGTCTTGCCCGTCTGCCGGTCGCCGATGAGGAGCTGGCGCTGACCGCGGCCGATCGGGATCATCGCGTCGATGGCCTTGATGCCGGTCTGCAGGGGCTCGTGGACCGACTTGCGCATGGTCACGCCGGGCGCCTGGGTCTCGAGGGCGCGGCGGCCCTCGGCCTCGATGGGGCCGAGGTCGTCGATGGGCGTGCCCAGCGGGTCGACCACGCGGCCGAGGAAGGCGTCGCCCACGGGCACGGAGAGGACCTCCCCGGTCCGCTGGACCTCCTGGCCCTCCTCGATGCCGCGGAAGTCGCCGAGGATCACGACGCCGATGTCGCGGGTGTCGAGGTTCTGCGCGAGGCCGAGCACGCCGTTCTCGAAGCGCAGCAGCTCGTTGGCCATGACCGAGGGCAGGCCTTCGACCCGCGCGATGCCGTCGGAGGCGCTGCTGACGCGGCCGACCTCGGTTCGTTCTGCGGTGCCGGGCTCGTAGGACGCGGCGAATTCGCTCAGCGCGCTACGGACGTCGTCGGCATTGATGGTGACTTCGGACATGTCCTGTCCCTGCTCTCCTAGTTCGTGATCACTGCCGTCAGCGGTGACCGTGAGTCCAAATCTGTGGCGGAACGCTGCGCTGGTCCACCGGCTGCTGCCGTTCGGCCGGTGGGGCGCCCGCCCGCGGCGGCGGCGTGGGCGCCCCCGGCGCTCAGGCGCCGATCCGCTGGCGCAGCTCGTCGAGCCGGGCCGCGACGGAACCGTCGATGACCTCCTCGCCGACCTGCACCTTGAGCCCGCCGAGCAGCGCCGGATCGACGTCCACGGTGAGCTTGAGGTCCTTGCCGTACAGCGAGTTCAGCTGCTGCTGCAGCCGGCCGCGCTGGTCCTCGGTCAGCGGTCGCGACGTGGTCACGTGCGCGATCCACCGCTGCCGGCGGGCCGCCACCTCCTCCGCGAAGCGCTCGACCAGACGGCCGACCAGGGCTCCGCGCGGCGAGAGCACGGCCTGCTCCACGAGGAGCAGTGCCTCGTCCGAGGCGCCCGGGGTCAGCCGGTGCGCCAGTCGCGTCTTGGCCTCGACCCCGGCGCGCTGGTCGCTGAGGGCGCGCTGCAGCTCGTGCGAGCCGTCCAGCACCCCCTTGAACGCGATCAGCTGGTCCACGACCTGCTCGAGGCCCTGGAGTCCGGCGCGGTTCTCGGCGGACGCCGCGGTGAGGGACACCCCGGCGTGCTCGAGGGCGTCGGCGAACTCGCGGTCGTCGCTCCAGCGCCGACCGGCGAGGTGCGCGACGATCTCCACGGCGTCCGGGGAGACCTTGTCGGCGAAGATCCGGCGCACGACCTGCTCGCGCCGCGGCCCCTCGTAGGAGGGGTCGGCCAGCGCGCGCCGCAGGGCGCCGTTCTCGTCGAGGATGGCGAGCACGGCGAACAGCTCACGGGCGAGCGCGGGGCTGGCGGAGCCGGCCCAGCGCTCGACCTCACGAGCGCTCTGCTGGGTGAATTCGTTCGCTGCGTCTGCCATTACCGCGCCGCACCTGCGTTCCGCTCCTGCTCCTGCTCGAGGTCGGCGAGGAAACGGTCGACCACCCGGTTGGACCGGGCGTCGTCGTCGAGGGACTCGCCCACGATCTTCGCCGCGAGCGTGGTCGCCAGGGCGCCCACCTCGTTGCGCAGGGAGACCACGGCCGCCGAGCGCTCCGCCTCGATGGTGCGGTGGGCATTCTCGGTGATGCGCGCCGACTCGGCGTTCGCCCGGTCCTTGAAGTCCGCGAGGATCTTCTCCCCCTCGAGGCGGGCCTCCTCGCGGATCTTCTGAGCTTCCAGGCGCGCGCTCTCGAGCTGCTGGTTGTACTCGTCGCGGGCGGCGGCGGCCTCGGCCTGCGCGGCCTTCGCCTTGGCCAGGCCACCTTCGATGGCCTCGGTGCGCTCACGGTAGACCCGCTCGAACGCCGGCACGACGAACTTGACGACGAGGAAGAGCAGGATCAGGAACCCGATGCCGGTGATCAGCATTTCCCAGACGTTGGGGAAGAGGGGGTTCGCCCCTTCCTCGGCTGCCAGCAACAGTGTCATGTGCGCGATTCCTGTTCTCTCAGAAGGACGTGTACTTGGTCAGGCACTCAGGCGATGAACGCGAGCACGAAGCCCAGAATCGCGAGGGCCTCGACCACGGCGAAGCCGAAGAACAGCATCGGCTGGAGCACGCGCTGCGACTCGGGCTGGCGGGCGACGGACTGCATGTACGCGGCGAAGATCAGACCCACGCCGATGCCACCGCCGATGGCAGCCAGACCGTAACCAATAGCGCTGAGCGAACCAGTCATGAGGGGTATTTCCTTTCTAGGTGCCCGGGGGCCGGGCGTCGTAGCCGTGTCGGCTCTGAACATTTCGAGGATGGACTGCGGGGTCCGGCCGGGGCCGGGGCTGCTCCACCGGCGTCAGTGGCCCTCTTGCAGGGCACCCTGGACGTACACGGCGAAGAGGAGGGTGAAGATGTAGGCCTGGAGGACCTGGATCAGGATCTCCAGGAAGTAGATGAACACGCCGAGCACGGTCGAGCCCAGGGCGACGACGCTGATGGCGCTGGCCTGGGAGAGCAGGTAGCCCGTCATGGACGCCGCGACCATCAGGGCGAGGTGACCGGCGAACATGGTGGCGAACACACGCAGGGCGTGCGTGACCGGGCGGATGATCAGGTTCGAGAGGAACTCGATCGGGATGAGGAAGATGTAGAGCAGCTTCGGGACGTCCGGCGGCATGGTCATCTTGCCCATGAAGCCGCCGAGGCCGTGGCGCTTGATGCCCATGAAGACCCAGGTGACGTAGGCGATGCCGGCCAGGACGTAGGCGGAGCCCGCGTGGGAGAGGGTCGGCAGCTGCAGCACCGGGATGGAGCCGAACAGGTTGTTCACCAGGATGAAGAAGAAGAACGTGAACAGCAGCGGGACGTAGGGGCGGAACTCCTTCTCACCGATGATGTCCCGGCCGAGGTGGTTGCGCACGAACCCGTAGCCGCTCTCCGCGAGGTACTGCGACTTCGACGGGACGAGCGCGTTGCGGCGGATGGCCCACATGAAGAAGCCGGCGATCAGGACGACCGACAGGAGGATCAGCAGCGTCTGCTTGCCGAACTCGAAGGTGCCCAGCGCGAAGAACGGCGGCAGGTGCATCTCCTCGACGGTCGGGGCGGTGAATCCTCCGGTGGCGGGGAGCCTGATGAGGGCGGCGTTCAATGCGGGTCCTTTCTGCAGTGCTCTGGCCGGTGGTCACGGTCGGGGCGCCGAGTCCGGGCCGGACTGGTGCGGGTTGTGTGGATCTCGCCCATCGGAGGTCAGGCTGCGACGCAACCCCTCCTGCATGTGGAGGTACACGACGTAGATCCCGGAGGCGGCGCCGATGCACGCTCCCAGGACCACGATCCACCGGGTTCCCAGCACGCGATCCGCACCCCACCCTACCAAACTCCAGAACCCCATCCCGATCACCACGTAGAGGAGTGTCGTGAGACCTCCGGAGAGCCCTCCGCCCTCCACGAGCTCCCCCGCGGTGCGCAGTCCGGGGCGCTCCCCGGGCCCGTCCTGCGGGGCCCCGGGGCCCTCCTCCGGCGGGGGCGTTCCGTCCGGGCGGGCCGGGTCGTCGCGGTCATCCGCGCTCATGGTCGTCCGTGCTCATGGTCGTCCTGCTTCCTGTCGTCCGGGGTCCTGCCGTCGCGCGTGCCGTCGCCGGCGGGGCCGGGTGCGCCCGGGCCGTCCGGGTGCTCGGCCGCTGCCCGCCGCCGGGCCTCCAGCACCGGCTCCAGGGCGGTGCGGGTGCCGCGGGCGCCGGCGCGGGCCGCGAGCGCCAGCGAGACGACGAGCGCGGCCAGCACCCCGGCCGCGCCCCAGCCCGGGACCAGCCAGCCGGGGGCCGGCACGGTGAGCAGGACCCAGCCGAGCAGGAGCACCTTCAGCACGTACGTCGCGGCGAGCACGGGGGCGGCGACCGGCCCGTCCGTCCCGGCGGTGGCCCGCGCCACGAGCACGGTCACCAGGTGGCTCGCGGTGATCAGCCCCGCGCCGAGCAGGACGCTGAGCAGGGCCGCGCTCACGGGCGGGTCCCCGTCCGGGAGCGGACGCCCGCACGGCGCCCGAGCAGCGCGGGCAGCACCAGGTAGAGCGCGAGCACCGCCAGCACGAACGCGCCGGCCACGGCCGTGGCGCCGGGCCCCGTGCGCAGGCCCACGACCGAGGCGACGCTGACGAGGACGGTCGCGGCCGTGACGACGAGCGCGGAGCCCGTGTGGGACAGGCCCACGTCGGTGAGCTGCTGGTAGACGTGCTGGCGGTGCGGCCGGTACCAGGCCTCCCCCGCGCGGACGCGGCGGAGCAGGGTCACGGAGGTGTCGGCCACGTAGACCGCGAGCGGGGGCAGGAGGTACTCGACGTAGACGCCGGAGAGGAAGGCCGCGACCGCGATGCCGGCCAGCGAGCCGCCCAGCAGGTAGGAGCCCACGTCGCCGAGGAACACGGTGCCGCGGCCGAGGTTCCAGGGCAGGAACCCGGCGAAGCCGCCCGCCACGGCCAGGCCGGCGGCGATCATCCACGGCAGGTCGTTGGAGGCGCCGGCCCAGGCGTACAGCAGCCCCGCGGCGAGGCCGTGCAGCCCCGAGATGCCGTTGATCCCGTCCATGAAGTTGGCCATGTTCACGTAGGCGGCGATCGCGAGGGTGCCCACGGGCAGCCACCAGGCGGAGGTGCCGAGCACCGCGACCAGGACGGCCGTGGCGGCCAGGCCGATGCCCAGCTGCGCGGCCAGGCGCGCCCGCACGGACACGCCCCGGTAGTCCTCGGCCCAGCCGAGGGCGGCGAACAGCCCGGTCACGGCCAGGACCACGAGCGCGACGGAGCGGTCGACCTCGATCGCGCCGGTGAGCAGGGCGGAGCCGTAGGCGGCGAGCACGGCGAGGGCCACGGCCAGGCCCATGCCCCGCACGACCGTGCGGTGGTGGGAGGAGCGCTCGTTGGGGACGTCGAGCACGCCCCACCGGGCGAGCAGCGGCTTGACGGCCAGGGGCAGCAGGAGGCTGAGCACGAGGGCAGGGACACCGACCGTGAGGACGAGCTCCCCCAGCCGGCGCAGCTCCTCCGGGTCGGGGGCGGCGCCCGGGTCGGTGAGGTCGAGCCCGGCGGGGAGCAGCACGACCGGGGCCGGGCTCACGACGCCCGCCCCGAGGAGCTGCGCGGGCGCTGGACCGACGTGGGCGGCGGCTGCGTGGACGGTCTGACGACGGGGATCGTGCCCGTGTAGACCATGCCGCCGCGCACCTTCCAGGTGTGCCGGTCCAGCTGGGCGGGGTCGAGGCGGTCGGCGCGCGCGTGGGAGATCTTGGGGTGGAAGGGCCGCTCGTCCTTCTCGCCGAGGCCGATGAGGTCCTCGTGCAGCTTCTCCCCCGGGCGCAGCCCGGTGATCTCGATCTCGATGTCCTCGCGCCCGCTCATCACGCGCAGCCGCTCGGCGATGTCCATGATCCGCACGGGCTCGCCCATGTCCAGGATCAGCACCTCGCCGCCGCGGGCGATCGCCCCCGCCTGGATCACGAGCTGGCAGGCCTCCGGGATGGTCATGAAGTAGCGGGTGGCCTCCGCGTGCGTCACCGTGATCGGGCCGCCCTGCCGGATCTGCTCGGTGAAGAGGGGGAGCATCGAGCCCCGGGACCCGAAGACGTTGCCGAAGCGCACCGAGACGTACCGGCGCCCGGTGCGGTCCGCCATCCACGCGGTGAGCTTCTCGGCGACGCGCTTGGAGTGGCCCAGGGCCGTGGTGGGGTTGGCGGCCTTGTCGGTCGAGATGTTGACGAAGACCTCGACCTCCGCCTCCTCCGCGGCCTGCAGCACGTTGAGGGTGCCGACGACGTTGGTCTTCCACGCCTCGTCCGGGTACTGCTCGAGCAGGGACACGTGCTTGAGGGCGGCCGCGTGGAAGACCACCTGGGGGCGGCGGTCGCGGAAGATCGCCCCGACGGACTCCGGGTCGCGGATGTCGGCGAGGACGGTGTCGCGGCCGTCGAGCAGGCCGCGCCCCGTGATGGAGATCTGGGTGCCCTGCAGCGCGGACTCGTCGCGGTCCACCATGATCAGCTCGGCGGGCTCGAAGCCGACGAGCTGGCGGCACAGCTCGGAGCCGATGGAGCCGCCGGCGCCGGTCACCAGGACGCGGCGGCCCTTCACGTAGCCGGCGATCTCCTCGACGTCGATGTCGACGGGGCGGCGGCCGATGAGGTCCTCCATGCTGATGTCCCGGAAGTCCGCGCCCTGGTGCTTGGCGGTGAGCACCTCGCCGAGCGGGGGCATGGTCATGACCCGGATCCCGGTGCCGGCCACGGCGTCCGCGACCCGGTGCATGATCCGGGGGTCCGCGCCGGACATCGCCACGATCAGCACCGAGGCGCGGGTGCGGGCCATGACGTCGCGGAGGTCGTGCAGGGTGCCGAGCACGGGCACGGAGGAGATCCGCAGGTGCTTCTTGGCGGGGTCGTCGTCGAGCAGGGCCACGGGCAGGAACTCCGAGTGCGGGTCCTGCATCATCCGCTGGATGAGGAAGGTCCCGAGGTAGCCGGCGCCGTAGACCACCACGTGCTGGGCGGAGGCGCCCGGACGGGCGGAGGCCTCCTGGTACATCCGCTTGAGGTAGCGGAAGGCGGCCATGAACAGGCACGCGAAGGGGAACGCGATGAGGGCGGTGGAGCGCGGGATGCCGATGCTCGTGCCCACCACCAGGAGCAGCACCTGGACCACGGCCGTGACGATGAGGGTGACCACCACGAGGAGCTTGGCCTCGTCGAAGCTGCCGAAGGAGTACCGCCCCTTGTACAGGGCGAAGGAGAAGCCGACGACGAGCTGGGCGGCCACGGCCACGAGGGACACCAGCAGCAGCCCGGGGGCGCTGATGAACTGGAGCTCCATCTCGTAGCGCAGCACCAGGGCGAGCACGAGGGCCACGACCCAGGCCACGGAGTCCAGCAGCATCTGGATCCACAGCCACGCCACGGGCCTGTCCTGCGGGGCGCCGCGGGGCGGGAACCCCGCGGCGGGACCCCCGGGGGGCACCGCCGTGCCGGCGGTGCGCTCGGGCGAACCACTCATCGCAGAAGTTCCTTTCGTGGTCGGTGCCGGAGCCGGGGGGCCGGGCGGGGAGGGTGCCGGTGCGGGACGGTCAGGGGCGGGGTGCGCCGACCATGGCCCGGTAGGCCAGCTCCCGGAGCCGGGTGGGGACGAACCGGTAGCCGCCGCGCACCACCACGTTGCGCACCCATTGTAGGAACCCGACGTGGCCGATCCCGCGCAGGCGGGCCTGGAGGGCGAGCTCCGCGCGGAGCACGCGCCACCCGCCGCGCCGCTCGTAGGAGCCCGCCGAGACCCGGTAGCCGACCAGCGGTTCGGCCACGTTGCGCACGTCGGCGCCCGCGCGCAGCATCCGCACCCACAGCCAGTAGTCCTCGGCCAGGGGCACGTGCTCGTAGCCGCCGGCCGCCCGCACCGCCGAGCGCCGGAACACCACCGTCGGGTGGCTCACGGGGTTGCGGCGCCGGGAGACGGAGAGGATGTCCCGCTCCCCCACCGGTGCGCGGCGCAGGGCGATCGGGGTCCGCTCGTCGTCGCCGATCTCGTGCATCGACGAGCCCACCAGGTCGGCCCCGGCCTCGATCACGGGCAGCTGCACCGCGAAGCGGCGGGGGTAGGAGACGTCGTCGGCGTCGGCGCGGGCCACCACGTCGTGCCGGCACCGGTCCAGACCGGCGGTGAGCGCCGCGGTGAGGCCCTCGTTGCGCTCCAGGTCGACCCGCACCACGGGCACGGGGAGCTCGCGCACCAGGCGGTCCAGCTCGGCCTCCAGCGCCGCGGGGACGGGGCCGTCCCGCACGACGACGAGCTCGGCGGGCCGGCGCCGCTGCTCGACGGTGGCCGACTCGGCCGCCCGGCGCACCCGCTCCGCGGTGTCGGCGCCGTAGACGGGCATGAGCACGGAGAACTCGAGCGGGGGGTGCGGGCTCACGGGGTCACCGCGGCCCGCCGAAGCCGCGGCCGCGCATCCCGCCGGCGTAGCGGCTCGCCCAGGACGCGAGACCGCGCACGTCCCGCCGGCGGAGGTAGAAGAGGGGGTAGCCGACGAGGTCGGCCCCGAGCTGGACGACCCGCTTGTACCGCCACGTGGTCCAGCCCCGGTTGCGGAAGAAGTGCTCGCGCTTGAACTCCGTCCCGGGCACCACGACCTTGAGCCGGCCGGGGACCACGACGTGCTCCTCGTCCCAGCCCGGCGGGTGCGCCACGGCGGTGCGGGTGGTGGTGCCGAAGGGCAGCCCGGAGCGGCGCAGCCGCACCAGGAAGTCGACCTCGTCGCCGCGCAGGAAGAGCTTGAGGTCCGGCAGCCCGACCGTGAAGAAGACGTGCTCGGCCATCAGGGCGCCGTTGAAGAAGGTGGCGTAGCCGGGCAGGAAGCCGAGCGGCTCCAGGTCCGCCCGGGAGTGGGTCATCCGCCCCTCGAGGCGGTAGGAGAAGGCCAGCGCGCCGTGGTCCTGGGGTGCCACGACGAGCGGGGAGACGACCGACAGCTCCCGCCGCGCGGCCTCCTGCAGGAGGATCTCGAGGCAGTCGGGGCCCTCCGGGTGGGCGTCGTCGTCCATGAGCCACACCCGGTCGGCACCGGTGGCGAGCGCGGTCAGGATCGCGAGGGAGAACCCGCCGGCCCCGCCCAGGTTGGCGAGGGAGCGCACGAGCTCGAGCGCGAACCGGCCGCCGATCGCCTCCTCGAGCACCTCCCGCGGCAGCGCCTCGCGCCCCGCGTCGACGAGGCACAGGGAGGCGATGGGGACCGTCTGCTCCCGCAGCGCGGCGACGAGCGCGAGGACGTCCTCGTGCCGGTCCTGGGTCACGCAGGCCACCGCCACCGTGGGGGTGGGCGTGGGGTCGGACGGCATGCGGCTCCTCCAGGGGGTGACGGGCTGTGCGGTGACGGGCAGTGCGGTGACGGGCAGTGCGGGAACGGGTGCGGGGTCCGGCACGGTGCCGCGGGCGGGCGCCGGAACGTGCCGAGTCTAGCAAGCGGCGTCCGGACGGCCGGGCCGGCGGGCCGCGTCGCCCCGCCCCGGCGGTGGGCCGGTCTGTACGATGAGCGCAGGAATCCGGGCCCGGACGACGGCGACCGGAAGCGACCGGCAGAGAGGAAGCACCGTGACATCGACGACGTGGGCAGTCCTGGGAGCGACGGGGTTCGTGGGTTCCGCGACCGTGGCCCGGCTGCAGGCGGACGGCCAGACGGTGGTCCCGGTCTCCGCGCCGCGGCTGGGGTCCGGGGCGCGCACGGTCCACCACCTGCTCCAGCAGGCCGGCCGGCTCGAGTCCGTCATCGACTACCTCGCCGAGTCCTTCGCTGGTGCCCACGTGGTCGTCAACGCGGCGGGCCTGGCGGCCCCGGACCAGACGCACGAGGAGTCCCTCGTGGGGGCGAACGCGCTGCTGCCGGTGCTCGTGGCGCTCGCGGCGCGCCGCACGAGCGTGCGCCGGATCGTGCACGTCAGCTCCGCGGCCGTCCAGGGCGACGTCGACGTCCTCGACGAGACGCCCACGGTCCGGCCGTTCTCCCCCTACTCCTTCTCCAAGGCCCTGGGCGAGAGCGCGCTCCTGAAGCTGCGCCGCGACTGGGCGGGCGAGGACGGAGCACCCGCGATCACGGTGCTGCGCGCGACCTCGGTGCAGGGCTCCGGCCGGCGCACCACCGCGCGGCTGGCCCGCTTCGCGTCCTCGCCGCTGAGCTCGGTGGCCGGCGACGGCGGCGCGCCCACCCCGGTGACGTCCGTGCACGCCCTGGCCGAGTTCGTCTCCCGGGTCGGGCGCCACGGGGAGGCGCTGCCGCCGGTCGTGCTGCAGCCCTGGGAAGGCGCCACGACCGGCTCCATCCTGCGGGACGCGGGCCGCCGGGAGCCGCGCCACCTCCCCGTGCTGCTGTGCCGGCTCGTCGTGGACGCCGGGTTCGCGGTCTCGGCCCTGGCCGGGCACCGGTGGCACGGCGTGTTCCGCCGGCTCGAGGTCACCTGGTTCGGTCAGCGCCAGGTGCGCGGCTGGGCGGAGGAGCACGACGCGGTCCCCGAGCCGCGGATCAGCGAGGTCCTGCGCCAGGCGCACCTGGCCGCCGGCCGGGGCTGAGCCCCGCAGAGCTGCTCGGGGCCGCGCCGGGCCGCTCCCGGGACGGGCCTCAGGCCTCGCCGCTGCCCCGCGCCACGAGCCGGGCGGCCTCCTCGACCGGCAGCGGCCGCGGCTGCCCCGGCGCCCCGGGCCGCTGGACGCGCGTGCGGTCCTGGTCCACGGCCGGGCGAGCGCCCGCCGCGGAGCGCGCCACGAGCGCGGCGGCCAGTCCCTGCGCCGTCGCGGCCCGCGCCGGCCCGGGCGCCGGAGGCTGCCGGTCCGCGGGTGCGGCCGCGCCCGCCGGGTCGGCGGGCTCCGCCGCGGGCGGCACGGCCTCCGGATCGGGCTCGCTCACGGCGTGCGATCCCGAGGCCGCCGGGCGGCCGGCGCCGGGCTCCGCGGGTCCCGCACCCGGCGCGGGAGCGCTGTCGAGCTCCTCGTCGCCGTCCGCCGGCACCACCGAGGGCACCACCGAGCGCAGCCGGGCCAGGCTCACGGTGCCGTGGCGCACCAGCAGCGGGGTCTCCCCCGTGCAGTCCACGATCGTGGAGGGGACCGGGTCCCGGTCGGCGGGTCCGCCGACCGGCCGCGGGCCGCCGTCCAGGTAGAGCTCCACGGAGTCCCCGAGCATGTCCACCGCGGCCCCGGCAGTCGAGGCGGCCGGGTGGCCGGTGCGGTTGGCCGAGGACACGGCCAGCGGGCCGCTCTCGATGAGCAGCGCCTGGGCGAGCTCGTCGTCGGGCACCCGCAGGGCCACGGTCCCGTGGGTCTCCCCCAGGTCCCAGCCCAGCGAGGGGTGGGAGTGGAAGATCAGGGTCAGACCGCCGGGCCAGAAGGCCCGGGCCAGCGCGCGGGCGTCGTCGGACACCTCGTCGGCCAGGCCGTCGAGCACCCCGGCGTGGGCGATGAGCACGGGCGGGGGCATGGCCCGGGACCGGCCCTTGGCGGCGAGCAGGGTCGCGACGCCCCGGGCGGAGAACGCGTTGGCCCCGATCCCGTAGACGGTGTCGGTGGGCAGGACCACGCACGCGTCGGCCGCGAGGGCGCGCGCGGCGTGCTTGAGCCCGGCGGTGCGCTGGGCGATGCTGCTGCAGTCGTAGACGGTGGAGTTCACGGCGTCCATTCTCCCATTCCGGTCGTGCGGGCGCGGCCCTGGAGGGGCGTCCGGCCGGCCGTGGCCCGGTCCCGGCCCGTCAGGTCCTGGTGGCCCTCGACGTCCTCGAGGCCCGCGGCGCGGAAGGCGTGCGCCACGGCGCGGGCCTGCACCTCGGCGTGCTCCATGACGAAGAACCCCCCGGGGCGCAGCAGCCGCAGGGCCGAGGCCAGGGCCGCCCGCGGGAGCTCGAGCCCGTCCTCTCCGCCCCCGTACAGGGCGAGGTCGGGGTCGTGCTCCCGGGCCTCCGGCTCGCGCGGGACCGCGTCCGCGGGGATGTACGGCGGATTGGAGACCACCACGTCGCAGCGCCCCTCGAGCTCCGGGAACGCGGTGCGCAGGTCGCCCCGGACGAGCTCCGCGCGCGTCCCGCGCAGGTTCTCGGCCGCCCAGGCGTGGGCGGTCCCGGACAGCTCCACGGCGTGCACGCGGGCCTGCGGCACCTCGTGGGCCACCGAGGCGGCGATCGCCCCGGAGCCCGTGCCCAGGTCCACCACGTGCGGGCGGTGCACGCCCGCGGCCAGCTGCTCGCGCAGCTCGTCGACCACGGCCTGCACCACGGTCTCCGTCTCGGGCCGGGGCACGAACACCCCGGGCCCGACCGCCAGCGTCAGGTAGCGGAAGTGGGCGACGCCCGTGAGGTGCTGCAGCGGGATCCGGCGGGCACGCTCGGCCACGAGCTCCGCGTACCCCGCGGGCTCGTCCCCGCCGATGATGGCTCTCGCCTCGACCTCCCCCCGGGACAGCCCGGTGAGGTGGCCGGCGAGCAGCAGCGCGTCGGTGCGCGCGGAGTCGATCCCCGCCTCGGCGAGCACCTGCTCCGCCCAGCGCACCGCCTGGCCCAGTGACCTCGTCATCCCGGGGCCCCCGCTCAGCCGTCCTGCTGGCCGATGGCCTCGAGCTGGGCCTGCTCGTCCATCTCGATGGCCGAGCGCACGACCGGCTCGAGGTCCCCCGCCATGACGTGGTCGAGGTTGTACGCCTTGTACCCGGTGCGGTGGTCGTTGATCCGGTTCTCGGGGAAGTTGTAGGTGCGGATCCGCTCCGACCGGTCCATGGTCCGGACCTGGGAGCGGCGCTGCGCGGCGTTGTCCGCGTCGATCTGCTCCTGCTGGTGGGCCAGGATGCGGGCGCGCAGCACCCGCATCGCGGCCTCGCGGTTCTGCAGCTGCGACTTCTCGTTCTGCATCGCCACCACGATGCCGGTGGGCAGGTGGGTGATGCGGACCGCGGAGTCCGTGGTGTTCACGGACTGGCCGCCGGGCCCCGAGGAGCGGTAGACGTCGATCTTCAGGTCGTTCTGGCTGATCTCGACCTCCTCGGGCTCGTCGACCTCTGGGAAGACGAGCACCGCCGCGGCGGAGGTGTGGATCCGGCCCTGCGACTCGGTGACGGGCACGCGCTGGACGCGGTGCACCCCGCCCTCGTACTTCAGCCGCGCCCACACGCCCTCGGCGGGGTCCGTGGCGTTCGACTTGATCGCCACCTGCACGTCCTTGTAGCCGCCCAGGTCGGAGTCGTTGGTCGAGATGAACTCGGTCTTCCAGCCGCGGGACTCCGCGTACTTGAGGTACATGCGCAGCAGGTCCCCGGCGAAGAGCGCGGACTCGTCGCCGCCCTCCCCCGCCTTGACCTCGAGGATCACGTTGCGCCCGTCGTCGGGGTCGCGCGGGACGAGCAGCCGGCGCAGCTTCTCGCGGGCCGCCGCGAGCTGCTCCTCGAGGGCCGGGATCTCCTCCGCGAACTCGGGCTCCTCGGCGGCGAGCTCGCGCGCCGCCCCCAGGTCCTCCTCGAGGCGGTGCACCCGGTGGTGGGCCTCGACGATGCCGTTGAGCTCGGCGTAGCGGCGCCCGAGCTTGCGCGCCCTGCCCTGCTCCGCGTGCACGGCGGGGTCGGCGAGCTGGCGCTGCAGCTCGGCGTGCTCGTCGAGCAGGGACTGGATGGGATCCGGCATGGGGCGCTCCTTCGGAGGCGGCGGAGAGGGTCGGGCGGTGGTGGGCACGACGAAGCCGCCGCGGCCCCGTCCGGTCGAACCGGTCGGGGCCGCGGCGGCGGGGGCGTGCTAGCGGTCGCTCTCGGCGCGGGCCGACAGCGTGGTCTTCTGCACCTGGAGCAGGAACTCGGTGTTGGACTGGGTGTCCCGCAGCTTGTTCGTGAGCAGCTCGAGGGCCTGCTGCTGGTCGAGCCCGGAGAGGACGCGGCGCAGCTTCCACATGATCTTGATCTCGTCCGGGGAGAGGAGGTTCTCCTCGCGGCGGGTGCCCGAGGAGTTGACGTCCACGGCCGGGTAGATCCGCTTGTCCGCGAGCGAGCGGGACAGGCGCAGCTCCATGTTGCCGGTGCCCTTGAACTCCTCGAAGATGACCTCGTCCATCTTGGACCCGGTCTCCACGAGGGCGGTCGCGAGGATCGTGAGCGAGCCGCCGTTCTCGATGTTGCGGGCCGCCCCGAAGAACTTCTTCGGCGGGTACAGCGCCGCGGAGTCCACGCCGCCGGAGAGGATGCGGCCGGAGGCGGGGGCCGAGAGGTTGTAGGCACGGCCCAGGCGGGTCATGGAGTCCAGGAGGACCACCACGTCCATGCCCATCTCCACGAGCCGCTTGGCGCGCTCGATCGCGAGCTCGGCGACCGTGGTGTGGTCGTCCGCCGGGCGGTCGAAGGTCGAGGCGATGACCTCGCCCTTGACCGTGCGCTGCATGTCCGTGACCTCCTCGGGGCGCTCGTCGACGAGCACCATCATGAGGTGGACCTCGGGGTTGTTCGTGGTGATCGCGTTGGCGATCGCCTGCAGCATCAGCGTCTTGCCGGCCTTCGGCGGGGAGACGATCAGCCCGCGCTGGCCCTTGCCGATGGGGGCGACGAGGTCGACGACGCGGGGCCCGATCTTCTTGGGCTCCGTCTCGAGGCGCAGGCGCTCCTGCGGGTACAGCGGGATCAGCTTCCCGAAGTCCACGCGGTCCTTGTTCTCCTCGGTCTTCTTGCCGTTGACCGTGGTGAGCTGGACCAGCGCGTTGAACTTCTGCCGCGTGGCGTTCTGCTGCTCGCCGTCGCGGGGGGCGCGGATGGCGCCGACCACGGCGTCGCCCTTGCGCAGGTTGTGCTTCTTGACCTGGGCGAGGCTGACGTAGACGTCGTTCGGGCCGGGGAGGTAGCCGGAGGTGCGCACGAACGCGTAGTTGTCGAGCACGTCCAGGATGCCGGCGACGGGCAGCAGGACGTCGTCCTCGGTGAACTCCGTGTCGTCGACCTCGGGTCCGGTGCTGCGCCCGCGGCGGTTGCGCCGCTCGTTGCGCTCGGCGCGGTCGTTGCGGTCGCTGCGGTCCCGGTCGCGGTCGTTGCGGTTGCGGTTGCGGCGGCTGCGGCGGCTGCCGCCGTCGTCCTGGCGGTTGTCCTGACCCCGGTTGTCCTGACCGCCCTTGTCCTGCCGGTTGTCCTGGCCGCCCTTGTCCTGGCGGCTGTCCTGGCGGTTGTCCTGGCCCTTGCCGTCCTGGGACTTCCCGCCCTCGGACCGGCCGTCGCGCCGGCCGCGGCCGTCGCCCCGGTCCTGGCCACCCTTGTCCTGGCGGTTGTCCTGGCCCCGGTTGTCCTGGCCGCGGCTCCGGTCCTGCTTCGACTGGTCGTCGTCACGGCCCTCGGCGGAGGAGCGCGCCTCGTCGGTCTCCTGCCCGGAGTCCTGGCCCCCGTTGCCCTGGCCGTTGTCGTCGCGGTTGCGGTTGCGGCGGCTGCGGTTGCGGTTGCGGCCGCCCTCGCTCTCGGCGCCGGAGGAGTCCTCGGCGGGAGCGGGCTGGTCGGCCGGCTGCTGCTCGGTGGCGCCCTGCGCCGCGGTCTGCTGGGCGGCGTCCTGCTGCTCGGAGCCCTGCTGCGCGGGGACGGACACCACACCGGTGCTCGTGGCGCGGCGGGAGCGCGAGCGCCGCTGCGGCTGGCCGCCGTCGGCGCCCTGCGCGGCGGAGGAGTCCTCGCCGGTCGTGGCGGCGGCCGGGGCGGCGCCCTGGTCGGCGCCGCCGTCGGCGGTCTTCTCGACCGTCTGCGCGATCTTCTGCTCGACGGCCTGGTCCCGGTCGGCGACGGCGCCGCCGCGCTGGTGGGCGGCGATCGCGTCGACCAGCAGGCTCTTGCGCATCCGGCGGGCGCCGGTGATCCCGAGCTGGGAGGCGAGCGCCTGCAGCTGGGCCAGCTTGAGCGCGGACAGTCCCGCGTTCCGGGGGTCGCTGGTGGTGGTCTCTTCCGTACCCGTGGAAAGGTCGGTGGTCTCGGTCACGAAGTGTCCTTCTCCCTCGGTGGGGGGCCCATGGATCTCAGAGTCCAGGACCGTGGATGGTTCTCGGCGGGCCGCGATCGCGGGCCGCCTGCGGCGGGGCGCACTTCAGGGCGCGGCAGCCTGGGCGAACAAGGTGTCACCCGGAGATCATGGTGCGCTCCGGTCCGTGTCGGTGCGGGCCGGGGCGCCGACGGCATCGAAGAAGCCGGTGCCGGCGGGGGATCACCGGAGGATCTGAGGCGGTGGAGCCGAGGACCCCGGGGCATCCGACCGGGGCGCTGCCCCTCATGATGCCCGCTGTCCTCGCCGCGCCGGGCGCGGTCTCCTACCCCTGGATCTGCTGCGGGTGCCTCTCCAGCTTAGCACCCTGACCGTCGACGCGCAGACGGAGGACACGCCAGGAGACGGAATCGGCCCCGGGGGCGACGAGCTCCGCGAGGGCCTGCTCCGTCTCCTGCGCCTGGTCCCGGTCCGCGGCGAGGACCAGGACGGTCGGCCCGGCCCCGGAGATCATGGCCGGCAGCCCGCGGGCCCGCAGCGCGGCCATCAGCCGGGCGCTGGGGGGCATGGCTGAGGCCCGGTACGGCTGGTGCAGCCGGTCCTCGGTGGCGGGCAGCAGCAGCTCGGGTCGCCGCGTGAGGGCTTCGACGAGCAGGGCCGTCCGCCCGGCGTTGACCGCGGCGTCGTGGTGCGGGACGGTCGCGGGCAGCAGGGTGCGGGCGAGGCGGGTGGGGACCTCGAAGTCGGGGATCGCCACCACCGGCACGACGTCCTCGTGGACGGTCACGGGGGCGCTGCGGTAGCCGTCCGCGTCGGTCCACGAGATCACGAGCCCCCCGAAGAGGGAGGGGGCCACGTTGTCCGGATGGCCCTCCATCGCGGCGGCGACCTGGAGCAGTCGCCGGTCGTCGAGGGCGCGCTCCGCGGGCAGCAGCGCGTTCGCAGCGAGCACGCCGGCCACCACGGCCGAGGCGCTCGAGCCCATCCCGCGGCCGTGCGGGATCCGGTTGGTCGCCTCGAGCCGCAGCCCCGGCAGCTCCTCGACGCCCGCGGCCCGGAAGGCGGCCCGCATGGCGCGGACCACCAGGTGCTCCGCGGACCGGGGCACGGACGCGGAGCCCTCCCCGTGCAGCTCGAACTCCAGGCCGCCGCCGGTCACGGTGACGGCGAGGTCGTCGTAGTGGCCCAGGGCCAGGCCCAGGCTGTCGTAGCCCGGGCCCACGTTGCCGGTGGAGCCGGGGACGCTCACCGCCACCCGCTGGCCGATCTCGAACATCCGGGACTACTCCAGGCCCAGCGCGGCGGCGACGGCGACCACGTCGAAGGGCACGCGCGTGGGCTCGGCCAGCGAGGGGTCCTCCCGCTCGGCGGCCTTGATCGCCCACTGCGGGTCCTTGAGACCGTGGCCGGTCACGGTGATGACCACCGTCTGCCCCGTGGGGGCCTCCCCCGCGGCGTGCTTCTGGAGCAGGCCGGCCACGCCCGCGGCGGAGCCCGGCTCGACGAACACGCCCTCCTTGGCCGAGAGCCACCGGTGGGCGGTCAGGATCTCGTCGTCCGAGACGGAGCCGATGAGCCCGCCGGACTCGTCGCGGGCGGCGATCGCCGAGTCCCAGGAGGCGGGGTTGCCGATCCGGATGGCGGTCGCGATGGTCTCGGGCTCCGTGACGGGATGGCCGAGGACCAGCGGGGCCGCGCCCTCGGCCTGGAAGCCCCACATCACGGGCAGCTTCGTCGAGACGGCCGGCAGCTCCCCCGCCGTGGCGGAGGCGTAGGGCCGGGCGTACTCCTGGTAGCCCTTCCAGTACGCGGTGATGTTGCCGGCGTTGCCGACCGGCAGGATGTGCAGGTCCGGGGCGTCGCCGAGGGTGTCGACCACCTCGAACGCCCCGGTCTTCTGGCCCTCGATCCGGTACGGGTTCACGGAGTTGACGAGGAACACGGGGTAGGACTCGGAGAGCTTGCGGGCCACCTCGAGGCAGTTGTCGAAGTTGCCGTCCACCTGGATGATGTCCGCGCCGTGCGCCACGGCCTGCGAGAGCTTGCCCATGGCGATCCGCCCCTCCGGCACGAGCACCGCGCACGTGAGCCCGGCCTGCTTGGCGTAGGCCGCCGCGGAGGCGGAGGTGTTGCCGGTCGAGGCGCACACGACGGCCTCGGCGCCCTCCTCCTTGGCCTTCGTGATCGCCATGGTCATGCCCCGGTCCTTGAACGAGCCGGTCGGGTTCATGCCCTCGAACTTCAGCCAGACGGTGTTGCCGGTGAGCTCCGAGAGGGCGCGCGCCCGGATCAGCGGCGTACCGCCCTCCCCCATCGTGATGACCTCGGTGGAGCCGGAGACCGGCAGCCGGTCCCGGTACTCGTTGATGACGCCCTGCCAGACGTGTGCCATGTGCTGGATCTCTTCCTGTGGACTCGGTGGTGCGGGGGGTGCTCGTGCGGGGTGCTCGCGGGGGGCGTGCGGCGGCACCCCTCCGGGTGCGGTGCCGCCCGCAGGCGGCACCGCGGGGCGGATCAGTCGGCGTGCTCCACACGGATCACGCCGGCGACCTCCTCGACGAAGGGCAGCTCGCGCAGGGCGTCCACCGTGGCCACGAGGTCCTTGTTCGCGCCCCGGTGGGTCACGAGCCGGATCTCCGAGAGCTGCGGGTCGCCGTGCGGGTGGTCCGTCTGCTGCATCGTGAAGATCGACACGCCGTGGTCGGCGAAGACCTGGGCGATCCGCGCCAGGACGCCGAGCCGGTCCTGGACGGTCAGGGTGATCG
The DNA here is from genome assembly GCF_040980965.1 of Kocuria sp. CPCC 205231. Taxonomy (NCBI): domain Bacteria; kingdom Bacillati; phylum Actinomycetota; class Actinomycetes; order Micrococcales; family Micrococcaceae; genus Kocuria; species Kocuria sp. CPCC 205231. The sequence continues at coordinate 152,495 of NZ_JAVKPP010000007.1, forward strand.
AGAAGCTCGTGCGGACGTCGTCCATCGGCGCGGCGGCGAGCTGGGCGTGGGGGTCCGCGCCCTGGGCCGGGCCGCCGAGCACGAGCCGGCGCGCGGCCGAGACGAAGTCGCCCAGCACGGCCGAGGCGGTGGCGGCGCCGCCGGCGCCTGCGCCGTAGAACATGAGGGACCCGGCGTTCGCGGCCTCGACGAACACGGCGTTGTAGGCGCCGTGCACGCCGGCCAGCGGGTGCTCCCGCGGGATCATGGTCGGGGTGACCCGCAGGTTCACCCCGCCCGGGCAGCGCTCGCACACCGCCAGGAGCTTGATGACGTAGCCGGCCTCGCGGGCGGCGGCGACGTCCGCGGCGGTGACCCCGGTGATGCCGCGGCAGTACACGTCGTCGATGGTGAAGGTCGAGTGGAAGGCCAGGGACGCGAGGATCGCGGCCTTCGCCGCGGCGTCGTGGCCCTCCACGTCGGCGGTGGGGTCCGCCTCGGCGTAGCCGAGCTCCTGCGCCTCGGCGAGCGCGTCGTGGAACTGCGCGCCGGTGGTGTCCATCTGGTCGAGGATGTAGTTCGTGGTGCCGTTCATGATGCCCAGCACGCGGTCCACCCGGTCCCCCGCGAGGGAGTCCTGCATGGGGCGCACGATGGGGATCGCCCCGGCCACGGCGGCCTCGTAGGACAGGGGCACGCCGGCGGCGTCGGCCGCGTCCTGGAGCTGGCGGCCGTGCCGGGCGATGAGGGCCTTGTTGCCCGAGATCACCGGCTTGCCGGCGTGCAGGGCCCGCAGGATGCGGCTGCGGGCCGGCTCGATGCCGCCGGTCAGCTCGATGACCACGTCCGCGGCGTCGACGAGGGCCTCGGCGTCGGTCGTGAGCAGCTCCTCGGGCAGCTCGACGGTCCGCCGGGCGGCGAGGTCGCGCACGGCGATGCCGATGAGCTCCACGGGCGCGCCCACGCGGGCGGCGAACTCGGGGCCGTGGTCGAGCAGGGTCCGGGCCACCTCGGCGCCGACGTTGCCGGCACCGAGCAGGGCGACCTTCACGGCCGAGGGCGGGCGGGTGGTCTCAGGGGTCGAGGCGGTCAATCAGGCTCCCAGGTCGCGGGCGAACAGGTCTTCTTCGGTCTCGCCCCGCACGATGAGCCGGGCCTCCGGCCGGTCGCCGGCGGCGCGCACGGCGACGACCGGCGGGCGGGCGATCCAGTTGTAGTTGCTGGACAGGGCCCAGCAGTAGGCGCCGGTGGCGGGCACGGCCAGGACGTCCCCGGGGGCGAGGTCCTCGGGCAGGTAGACGTCCCGGACCACGATGTCCCCGGACTCGCAGTGCTTGCCCACCACCCGGGAGAGCACGGGGGCCCCCTCGGCGCGGCGGTTCGCGAGCACGGCCGTGTAGTCGGCCCCGTAGAGCACGGGCCGGGCGTTGTCGCTCATCCCGCCGTCCACGGAGACGTACCGGCGCTGCGCGCCGGACTCCGCGGTGACGGTCTTCAGGGTGCCCACGGTGTAGAGGGTGCACGCGGCCGGCCCGGAGATCGCGCGGCCGGGCTCGATGGACAGGTGCGGGACCGCCATCCGCAGGGACCGGGCCGTGGTGGCCACCTGGTCCGCGAGGGCCTCGGCGATCTCGCGGGCCGGGCGGGGGGTGTCGGCCTCGGTGTAGGCGATGCCGTAGCCGCCGCCGAGGTCGAGCTCCGGGAGGGTCAGGCCGAAGCGCTCGTCGGCGGCGGCCATGAAGGCGAGCACCCGCTCCGCGGCCATCCCGAAGCCGTCGGCGTCGAAGATCTGGGAGCCGATGTGGCAGTGGATCCCGCGCAGGTCGAGCTCGGGCTCCAGGACGCACGCGGCGACGGCCTGCATCGCGGGGCTGTCCCCCCCGCCCTCGGACGGGGCGAGGGACAGGCCGAACTTCTGGTCCTCGTGGGCGGTGGCGATGAACTCGTGCGTGGACGCGTGCACGCCGGGGGTGACCCGGATCAGGACGGGGGCGACGACGCCGAGGGTGCGCGCCAGGTGGGCCACGAGCTCGATCTCGGCGAGGGAGTCCACGACGATCCGGCCGAGGCCGTGGTCGAGGGCGCGGGTGATCTCGGCGGCGGACTTGTTGTTCCCGTGCAGGGCGATCCGGGCGGGCTCCATGCCGCCGCGCAGGGCGACGGCCAGCTCCCCGCCCGAGGCGGTGTCCACGTTGAGGCCCTCCTCGCGCAGCCAGCGCACCACCTCGGTGGTCAGGAAGGACTTGCCGGCGTAGTAGACGGAGACCTCGGCCCCGATCCGCGCGAACGCCTCGGTGAAGGCGGCGCGGAACTCGCGGGCGCGCGCCCGGAAGGTGTCCTCGGAGTAGACGTAGGAGGGAGTGCCGTAGCGCTCGGCGAGCTCCGGGACGGGGATCCCCGAGACGGCCAGCACGCCGTCCTCGCCGCGGCGGAACGCCTCGGGCCAGATGACGGGGTCGAGGGCGTCGAGGTCCTCGGGGACGCTGAGCCAGGCCGGTGCCAGGGGGGAGCCCCCGGTGCGGGTGGTCGGGTCGGCGGTCATGCGATCACATCCTCTCCGGCGCGGACACGCCGAGCACGCCCAGGCCGTTGGCCAGGACCTGGCGTGCGGCGTCGTTGAGCCACAGGCGGGTGCGGTGCAGGTCGGTGACCTCGTCCTCGCCCTGCGGCGCCACGCGGCACGCGTCGTACCAGCGGTGGTAGGTCCCGGCGAGCACCTCGAGGTGGCGCGCCACGCGGTGCGGCTCGCGGAACTCGGCGGCCTGGGCGAGCACCGACGGGTACTGGCCGAGGGCGGCCAGCAGCTCCCCCTCCATCGGGTGGTCGAGCAGCGAGGCGTCGAACACGGCCTCCCCCCGCTCGTCCGTGCGGGCGACCCCCGCCGCCTCGGCGTTGCGCCCCACCGCGCACGTGCGGGCGTGGGCGTACTGGACGTAGAACACCGGGTTCTCGTTGGAGCGCCGGGTCAGCAGGCCCAGGTCGATGTCGATGTTGGAGTCCACGGAGAAACGGGTCAGCGAGTACCGGGCGGCGTCGACGCCGACGGCCTCCACGAGGTCCTCCATGGTCACCACGTTGCCGGCGCGCTTGGACATCCGCACGGGCACCCCGTCCTTGACGAGGTTGACCATCTGGCCGATGAGGACCTCGACCCGGTCCGGGGCGTCGCCCAGGGCGGCGGCGGCGGCCTTGAGCCGGGCCACGTAGCCGTGGTGGTCGGCGCCGAGCATGTAGATGCACAGGTCCGCGCCGCGGTCCCGCTTGTCCTTGAAGTAGGCGATGTCCCCGGCGATGTAGGCGGCCTGGCCGTCGGACTTGATGACCACCCGGTCCTTGTCGTCGCCGTAGGCGCTCGAGCGCAGCCACCAGGCGCCGTCCGCGAAGTAGAGGGCGCCGGAGGTCTTGAGCTGCTCGAGGAGCTTCTCCACGGCGCCCTGGTCGAACAGGGACTGCTCGTGGAAGTACACGTCGAAGTCCACGCCGAAGTCGTGCAGCGAGGACTTGATCTCGGCGAACATCAGCTCGACGCCCGCGGCGCGGAACGCCTCCTGGGGGTCCCCGGAGTCGAGGACGCCGGGGTTCTCGGCGACGATGCGCGCGGCGATGTCGGTGATGTACTCCCCGCCGTAGCCGTCCTCGGGGGCGGGCTCGCCCTGGGCGCGGGCCAGCAGGGAGCGGGCGAAGCGGTCGATCTGCGCGCCGGCGTCGTTGAAGTAGTACTCGCGCACCACATCCGCGCCCTGCGCCTCGAGCACGCGGGCGAGGGAGTCGCCGACCGCGGCCCAGCGGGTGCCGCCCAGGTGGACGGGGCCGGTGGGGTTCGCGGAGACGAACTCCAGGTTGACGGACGTCCCGGCCAGCGACCGAGCCCGGCCGAAGGCCTCGCCCTGCTCCACGACGGTGCGGGCGATCTCCCCGGCGGCGGCGGCGTCCAGGGTGATGTTGAGGAAGCCCGGCCCGGCGACGTCCACGGCGGCCACGCCCGCGGTGCCCTGGAGGCGGTCACGGACCACGGCGGCGACGTCGCGCGGGGCGCGCCCCACCTTCTTGGCCAGCTGCATGGCGACGTTGGTCGCCCAGTCCCCGTGCTCCCGGTTCTTCGGTCGCTCGATCCGCACCTCCGGCAGCGGAGCGCCGTCGGCGAGGGCGAGGTCGCCCCGGGCCACGGCGTCCTGCAGGCATGCGGATACGGCGAGAGAAAGTTGTTCTGGAGTCACCGGACCAGTGTAACCGGGCGCCGTGGAGCGCCCGCGCCGGGTGGTCCACGAGCACCCCGCGAAACCTGCTAGTATCGTCGAGGTTCATCGCTGCGGCGGTGAAAGGCCCGCGTAGCTCAGGGGATAGAGCGTCTGCCTCCGGAGCAGAAGGCCGTAGGTTCGAATCCTACCGCGGGCACCACTCGGGACGAAGGCCCCGGACCACTCGGTCCGGGGCCTTCGTCGTGCCCGGTCCGGGCCGGTCAGCGGCGCTCCGCGGGTCGTCCGGTGCCGGCGCCCCGGCCCCTCGCCTCCTCGGCCCGCCGGTACCGGACAGGCTGCCCGCCGCGGACCCGGGCGACGGCGTAGAGCAGCACGCCCACGGCGAGGACGACCCCACCGCGTGCCCACACCCCGGCCTCCAGCTGGGTCAGCAGCACGAGGCAGGACAGGACGGCGAGCACCGGCAGGGGCGTCCAGGCGCGGAAGTGCCGGTGCTCGACCGCCTCCCGGCGCAGCACGAGGACGGCGACGTTCGTGCTGATGAAGACGATGAGCAGCAGCAGCACCACCGTCTCCGCCAGGACGGCCACCCCACCGGTGAGGGTCAGCGCCAGCGCGGCGAGGGTCGTGACGACGATGGCCACCCACGGGGTGCCGCGGCCCGGCAGGACCCGGCCCAGCACGGCGGGGAAGAGTCCCTGCACGGCCATGCCGTAGGTGAGACGGCTGGCCATGATCATGGTCAGCAGGGCCCCGTTGGCCACCGCGACCAGGGCGAGGAGGCTGAACAGCCAGCCGGGCACCGGGACCCCGGTGGCCGTCACCACGTCCAGCAGCGGGGCGCTCGAGGACTCCAGCCGGTCGGCCGGCAGGGCCACCGACGCCGCCGTGCCGACCAGCACGTACATCGCCCCGGCCACCAGGAGGGACCCGAACAGGGCCCGGGGGTAGACCCGCGACACGTCGCGGACCTCCTCGGCCATGTTGGCCGAGGTCTCGAAGCCCACGAAGGAGTAGTACGCGAGCAGTGCGGCGCCCAGCACGCCCAGCAGCGGGTCGACGTCCTCGCCGAAGCGCACCGCGCGCCCGACGTCGCCGCCCCCGCCGCCGCCGAGCATCACGGCGACGGCCACGACGACCAGGACCAGCCCCGAGACCTCGAGCGCCGTCATGACGACGTTGGCGCGCAGCGACTCCTTGATCCCGCGCGCGTTGAGCAGGGCGATGGCGACGAGGAACACGATGGCCCCGGCAGCCGGGGGCACGTCCACGAAGACCGCGAGATAGTCCCCGCTGAAGGCCAGGGCCAGCGCGGACGCGCTGACCACGCCGGCGGTGAGCATGCAGAAGCCCACGAGGTAGGGCACGATCGGGACGCGGAAGGCGCGGTGGGCGAAGACCGCCGCCCCGCCCGCCCGCGGGTACTTGGTGACGAGCTCGGCGTAGGACGCGGCCGTCAGCAGGGCCAGCAGCAGCGCCACGAGCATCGGTGCCCAGATGACGCCGCCCACCTCCCCCGCGATGATGCCCACGAGGGCGTAGACCCCGGCGCCGAGGACGTCTCCGAGGATGAACAGGAACAGGAGGGGCCCGGTGATGTGCTTCTTGAGGCCCGGACCGTCAGCAGGCTGATTGAGCATGGGACGAGTCTAGGCCGACCGCCCGGCGCAGGAGGCCGGGGTCCCGGTCGTGGGCCCGTCAGTCGCGGGCGCCGGGGTCCCGGCGCCCCGGGCCGCGGAACTCGTCCGGGTCGTAGGGGCGCACGGGCCCGTCGCCGAACTGTTCGTCGAGCAGCCGGTCCTCCTGGCTGGGCCCCTCCCCCGCCGAGCGGCGCCAGTTGAACCCGGCGATCGCCAGGGCCCCTCCGCCGAGCAGGGTCACGGCGCCCACCACGACGACCACCACCGCGCGCCCGCTCAGGCCCGTCCCGTCCTCCGCCGAGACGCGCGCCAGGTGGTGGATGGCCTCGGGCACGGTGAACGTGGAGACGAACAGGGCCACCACGCCCACGGCCAGCAGCCACCCCCCGGTGCGTCGGCGGGCGTGGTGCGGGTCGGGGGTCTGGCTCACGGGGCTGCTCTCCTGGCTGCTGGACGTGCTGCTGGGCTCGACCGGGCGGACCGCCCGGCGACGCGCGACGGGGCGGGCCGTGCCCGGCCCGCCCCGTCCTCGTCCGCGCCGGTCGTGGACCGGCGGCCGGTGCCGTCCGGTCAGGAACCGTCCTCGGTCTTGACGCTCTCGAACAGCGTAGCGTCGTCGAACGCCTCCTGCCCCGCCCCGGGCTGCAGCCGGCGGAACTGCTCGAGCAGGCCCGGCACCGTCATCGACTGCTTCTGCGCGGCGTCGAGCTCGAAGAGGATCCGGCCCTCGTGCATCATGATGAGCCGGTTGCCCAGGCGCAGGGCCTGGTCCATGTTGTGCGTGACCATCACCGTGGTGAGGTGCTGCTCGGCCACGATGTCCGCGGTGAGCCGGGACACGAGGTCCGCGCGCTGCGGGTCGAGGGCCGCCGTGTGCTCGTCGAGGAGCAGGATGCGCGGCTCGGAGAACGTCGCCATGAGCAGGGACAGCGCCTGCCGCTGGCCGCCGGAGAGCAGGCCCACCTTGGCGCCCAGCCGGTTCTCCAGGCCCAGCTCGAGGCTGGCCAGCTTGTCGCGGAAGAGCTGCCGGCGGGCGCTGGTGAGCCCCGGGGCGAGCCCGCGGGACTTGCCCCGCTGGTAGGCGATCGCCATGTTCTGCTCGACCGTCATGGTGGGCGAGGAGCCCTTCATGGGGTCCTGGAACACGCGGGACAGGTACCGGGCGCGCTTGTGCTCGGGCAGCCGGGTGACGTCGGTGTCGTCGACCCGCACCGTGCCGGTGTCCGGGATCAGGCTCCCCGAGATGGCGTTGAGGATCGTCGACTTGCCGGCGCCGTTGGAGCCGATGACGGTGAGGAAGTCGCCCTCCGCCAGGGTCAGCGAGACGCCGGCGAGGGCGCGCCGCTCGTTGACGGTCCCGGCGAAGAACGTCTTGTGGACGTTGTCGATGGTGAGCACGGCTCAGGCACCTGCCTTCGTGGTCGCGGGGGTGTCGGTGAGGTCGTCGACGAGCCGCGCCGCCTCGCTCGCCAGGTGCCGCTCCCTGCGGCGCCGGAAGAACTGCAGCTGGGGCACCACGAGCGCGGCCACCACGAGGACCGCGGAGATCAGCTTCATGTCGGACGGGTTGAGGCCCGCCTGCAGGGCCACGGTGATGACCAGACGGTAGACGACCGAGCCGAGGACGACGGCGAGGGTCGCCATCACCACCGTGCGCGAGCCGAAGAGCCCCTGGCCGAGGATCACGGAGGCGAGGCCGACGACGATGAGGCCGATGCCCATGCCGATGTCGGCGAAGCCCTGGTACTGGGCCACGAGGGACCCGGCGAGGCCCACGAGCCCGTTGGACAGGCACAGGCCCAGCATCTTCTGGTGGTCCGTGTTCACGCCGAAGGAGCGGATCATCTCCGGGTTGTCGCCGGTGGCCTGCATGGCGAGGCCGGCGTCCGTGTAGAGGAACCAGTCGAGGAGGACCTTGACCACGGCCACCCCGAGCAGGAACAGGGCGATGCCGATCCACGTCCCCTGCACGCCCATCTCGGCGAGCGGGGTGAAGACCGTGTCCTCGCGCAGCAGCGACAGGTTCGCGCGCCCGTCCATGACGCGCAGGTTGATGGAGTAGAGCGCGGTCATGGTGAGGATGCCCGCGAGCAGCCCGTTGATGTGGGCCTTGGTGTGGAGCAGGCCCGTGATGAGCCCGGCGAGCGCACCGGTCAGGAAACCGGCGGCGGTGGCGAGCCAGGGGCTGCCGCCGCCGAGGATGATCATCGCCGTGGTGGCGGCGCCCGTGGTGAAGGACTGGTCGACCGTCAGGTCGGGGAAGTCGAGCACCCGGAACGTGAGGTAGACGCCCAGCGCCATGACCGCGTAGAGCAGTCCGAGTTCGATACCGGCTATCACTTCTGCTGGATCCGTTCTGGTTGGTGGGAGACGGGGGCCGTCCGCCGATCGGGCGGGCGCGTCCTCCGTCGGAGGGGTGCCGCGGGGACGGGGGCCGGGCGGGCCGGCGTCCGGGGTCTCCGGACGCCGGCGCCGTCCCGGCCGCCCGGGACTACTCGATGACCTGGTCGGCGGAGTCCTGGAGCTCCTGGGGGACCTCCACGCCCATCCGCTCGGCGGCCTGCAGGTTGATGATCAGCTGCGTGTCCTCCTGGGACTCGACGGGCATGGAGACGGGGTCCCCGCCCTCCTTGAGGATGCGCACGGCCATCTCGCCGGTCTGGCGGCCGAGCTGCTCGTAGTCCAGGCCCTGGGTGATGAGGGCGCCGCGCTCCACGGAGTCGCCCTCGCCGGCGATGAGGGGGATCTTCTTGGACTCGGCGGCGGAGATCACGGCCTCGAGGCCGGAGACCACCTTGTTGTCGGTGGGCACGTAGATGGCGTCGGTGTCCAGGGACTCGGCGGCCTGGGCCACCTCGGAGGTGTTGGTCACCGACTTCTCGACGACCTCCAGCCCCTCCTCCGCGGCGGCCTCCTTCGCGAGGTCCACCTGGACCTGGGAGTTGGTCTCGCCCGAGCTGTAGATGATGCCCACGGACTCCGCCGCCGGGTCGAGCTGCTTGATCAGCGCGATCTGCTCGGCGACCGGGTTCATGTCGGTGGTACCGGTGACGTTGCCGCCGGGGCTCTCGAGGGAGTCGACCAGCCCGGCCTCGACCGGGTCGGTGACGGCCGTGAACAGCACCGGGCGGTCGGTGACCGACTGGGCCAGGCCCTGGGCGGACGGCGTCGCGATCGCCAGGACGAGGTCCGCGTCCGAGGACGCCATGTTGGAGGCGATGCTGGTGGAGGTGCCCTGGTCCCCGGAGGCGTTCTGGAGGTCGACGGTGAGGTTCTCCCCCTCCGTGTAGCCGCCCTCCTCGAGCGCGGCGAGGAAGCCCTCCCGGGCGGAGTCGAGCGAGGGGTGCTCCACGAACTGGCTGATCCCGACGGTGGCCTCCTCGGCGGCCTCGCCGCCGCCCCCGCCGCCGGCGGGCTCGGTGTCGGAGCCGCCGCAGGCCGTGAGCAGCAGGGCGGTGGAGGCGAGGGCCGCCGTCATCGGGAACAGTCGCTTCATGGTGGGTCCTTTCGGGAACGAGTGGTGTCAGCGATATTACCTTCCGTTCGGTCACAAAATGAGAGGCAGCTCACAAGTGGTGACATAACGGCTCCGACGGCGTGTCGGCGGTGCCCGATCGTCCACCGGGACCGGGCCCTCCGCGGCCCGCGTCCCCGGTAGGATCGGGAGGTCATGTCAGCATCCCTGAGCAGCCCCCGAACCATCGTCTACCCCGAGAACCTCCCGGTCTCCGCGCGCCGCGAGGACATCATGGGCGCGATCGCCGCGCACCAGGTGGTCGTGATCGCCGGCGAGACCGGGTCCGGCAAGACGACCCAGATCCCCAAGATGTGCCTCGAGCTCGGCCTGGGCGAGCGCGGCCTGATCGGCCACACCCAGCCGCGGCGGATCGCCGCGCGCTCGGTCGCGGAGCGGATCTCCTCGGAGCTCGGCGAGAAGATCGGCGGCACGGTCGGCTACCAGGTGCGCTTCACCTCCGAGGTGGGCGCGGACTCACGGGTCAAGCTGATGACGGACGGCATCCTGCTCGCCGAGATCCAGCACGACCGCCTGCTGCAGAAGTACTCGGCGATCATCATCGACGAGGCCCACGAGCGCTCCCTCAACATCGACTTCCTGCTGGGCTACCTCCGGCGGATCCTGCCCCGGCGCCCCGACCTCAAGGTGATCATCACCTCGGCCACGATCGACCCCGAGCGCTTCGCCCGGCACTTCGCTCCGGAGGAGACCGAGGGCGACGAGCCGGGACGGGCCCCCGTCATCGAGGTCTCGGGCCGCACGTACCCGGTGGAGATCCGCTGGCGCCCGCTGGCCCAGCCGCGCTCCGGGGACGGCGGCCAGGACGCCGAGGACGCCGGCGACGGGCTGGAGGACGAGGACCGGGACCCGATCGACGCCGTGTGCGACGCCGTCGAGGAGCTCTCCGCGGAGCCGCCCGGGGACATCCTGATCTTCTTCGCCGGCGAGCGGGAGATCCGCGACGCCCAGGAGGCGCTGCAGGGCACCCTGAAACGGGTCCGGGGCCTGGCCGACGCCGAGATCCTTCCCCTGTTCGGCCGGCTGTCCATGGCGGAGCAGCACCGGGTGTTCGCGCCGTCGGGCCGCCGCCGGATCGTGCTGGCCACCAACGTGGCGGAGACGTCGCTGACCGTCCCCGGCATCAAGTACGTGATCGACCCGGGCACGGCCCGCATCTCGCGCTACTCGGCGCGGACCAAGGTGCAGCGCCTCCCGATCGAGCGGATCTCCCAGGCCTCGGCGAACCAGCGGGCGGGGCGCTGCGGGCGCGTTTCGGACGGGATCTGCATCCGGCTGTACTCGGAGGAGGACTACCTCTCCCGCCCGGAGTTCACCGACCCCGAGATCCTGCGCACGTCCCTGGCGGCCGTGATCCTGCAGATGACCTCGGTGGGGGTCGTCAAGGAGCCCGGGGACATCGAGCGCTTCCCCTTCGTGGAGCCGCCGGAGTCCCGCGCCGTCAAGGACGGCGTGGCCCTGCTCCGGGAGCTGGGCGCCCTCAAGGAGCCGCGGGGCGCGTCCCCGCGGGGCGGGCGGGACGACGACGCCCGCGGCGGGCCCCTCACCCCGGTGGGCCGCCAGCTGGCGCAGCTGCCGGTGGACCCGCGGCTGGGCCGGATGATCGTGGAGGCGGACCGGCGGGGCTGCGCCCGGGAGGTCATGGTCCTCGCGGCGGCGCTGACCGTCCAGGACCCCCGCGAGCGCCCCCTGGAGAAGCGGCAGCAGGCGGACGAGCTGCACAAGCGGTTCTTCGACGAGAACTCCGACTTCACGAGCTGGCTGCTGCTGTGGCGCTACGTGCAGGAGCAGCAGGAGGAGCTCTCCTCGACGCAGTTCCGGAAGCTGTGCCGGCGGGAGCACCTGAACTTCCTGCGCATCCGGGAGTGGCAGGACCTCTACGCCCAGCTGCGCCAGATGGGCCAGCAGGTCGGCATCCGGGTCGGCAAGGGCCGCGAGGTGGACCCCTCCGGGAAGGAGCGGGAGATCCACGTCTCGCTGCTGGCGGGGCTGCTCAGCCACATCGGGCTCAAGGACGAGCGCAAGCGGGAGTACCAGGGCGCCCGCGGCTCGCGGTTCGCCGTCTTCCCGGGCTCCAACCTGTTCAAGAAGTCCCCCGACTGGGTCATGTCCGCCGAGCTGGTGGAGACCTCCCGGCTGTGGGCCCGCGTCAACGCCGCGATCGACCCGCTGTGGGCCGAGGAGCTGGCCCCGCACCTGGTCAAGCGCAGCGTCTCGGAGCCCCACTGGTCCCGCGCGCAGGGATCCGTGATGGCCTACGAGAAGGTCACCCTCTACGGCGTGCCCGTCGTGGCCCAGCGCCGGATCAACTTCTGGCGGGTGGACCCCGCCCTGGCGCGGGAGCTGTTCCTCCGCCACGCCCTCGTGGAGGGCGACTGGCAGACCCGGCACCGGTTCTGGGCGCGCAACCGCAAGCGCCTGGCCGAGGTCGAGGAGCTCGAGAACCGGCTGCGCCGCAAGGACCTGCGGATCGACGACGAGGCCCTGTTCGCGTTCTACGACGCCCGGATCCCCGAGTCCGTGGTCTCGGCACGGCACTTCGACGCGTGGTGGAAGAAGGCCCGCCAGCAGGACGAGCACCTCCTGGACCTGGACCCCGAGGACCTGATCGCCGAGGAGGCCGGCGGCTACGACGAGTCGCTCTACCCGCGCCAGTGGGTCCGGCGCACCCGGGACGGGGAGCTGGTGCTGGACCTCGCCTACGAGTTCGCCCCGGGCTCCGACCAGGCGGACGGCGTGACCGTGCGCGTGCCCGTGCTGTTCCTCAACCAGCTGGACCCCGAGCAGTTCCGGTGGCAGATCCCCGGGTTCCGCACCGAGCTCGTCACCGCGCTCATCAAGTCCCTGCCGAAGGCCGTGCGCCGCAACTTCGTGCCCGCCCCCGACGTCGCCCGCCAGGCGGTGGCGATGCTCGACGCCGACTTCGACCCCGCCGTCGACGCCCTCGAGCCGTCCCTGGAGCTGGTCCTGCGCCGGCTCAAGGGCCACGTGGTCCCGCCGGGCTCGTGGAACTGGGAGGCCGTCCCGGCCCACCTGCGGATGCGCTTCGAGGTGCGGGACCGCCGCAACCGGGTGCTGGGCGAGGGCGAGGACCTCGAGGCGCTCCGGTCGGAGCTGCACGACGAGATCCGTGCCGCCCTGGCCGAGTCCCTGGGCGCGGTGCCCGGCGCGGCCCCCGGCGCCCCGGCCGGCGGCCCCGCCCGGAACGGCCCGCGCGCCCCCGCGCCCCGGCCCCCGGACGCGGCGCCGGCCCCGCCGGCGCTCGAGCGCTCGGGGCTGACGGCGTGGCCCGAGGAGGACCTGCCGCGCAGCGTGGAGACGACGGTGGCGGGCCAGCGGATCACCGGGTGGCCGGCGCTCGTCCCCGAGCGTGCCCGGGCCGCGGGGAGCCGGCCCGCCGGCCGGGAGGCCACGGTGGCCGTGCGCATCCTGTCCTCCGCCGCCGAGCAGCGGGCCGCCCAGCGCCGCGGGGTGATCACGCTGCTGCAGCTGCGCATCCCCTCTCCCGAGCGGTACGTGCTGGAGCACCTCAACAACCGGGAGAAGCTGGTCTTCACGCAGAACCCGCACGGGTCGGTGACCGAGCTCATCGCGGACTGCACGGTCGCGGCCATCGACAAGCTCACGCCGCCCGAGCCCCCCTTCACCCAAGCGGAGTTCGACGCGCTGCACGAGCACGTGCGGGCCGAGCTCATCGACACCGTCTTCCAGGTCACCGCGCTCGTGGAGCAGGTGCTCTCCGGGGCCGCCCGGATCCGCAAGCAGCTCAAGCGGTCGTCCTCGCTCGCCGCGGTGAACTCGCTCAACGACGTCAAGGCCCAGCTCGAGCACCTCGTGCACCCGGGCTTCGTCGCCGCCACCGGCTACGACCAGCTCCAGCACCTGCCCCGCTACGTGCGGGCGATGGAGGTGCGGCTCGAGAAGCTCGCCGGCCACCTGCAGCGGGACACGGTCGGGATGCTCGCCGTGCAGAAGCTCGAGGACGACTACGACGCCGCGCTGGACGCCCTGCCGACGCACGCCCCGGTCCCGGACGAGCTGCGCCGGGTGGCCTGGATGATCGAGGAGCTGCGGGTCTCGCTGTTCGCCCAGGAGCTGGGCACCGCCCACACCGTCTCGGAGAAGCGGATCCGCAAGGCCCTCAAGGACGCCCTCGGGGCCGCCCGGGCCTGACCCGGCGGCCGGTCAGGCCTGCGGCACGGCGGACCCGTGCCCGGCCTCGACGAGGGCGGCCCGGATCCGCTCCGCGGCCTCGTCCATCCAGGCGGGGTCCGGGTCGCGGAGCACGTTGACGAACTGGAACTGCTCGACCGTCTCCGCCGGCCACACGTGCACGTGGGTGTGCGGGACCTCGAAGCCCTGGATCATCTGGCCCACCCGCGCCGGCCGCCAGACGGCGTCGATGGCCCGCCCGATGCGCTGAGAGACCACCATCAGGTGCGCCGCCAGGTCCTCCGGCAGGTCGACCCAGTGGTCGTGCTCCTCGCGCGGGACCACGAGCGTGTGGCCCTGCGCGAGCGGGTCGATCGACAGGAAGCCGACGCAGCGCTCGTCCTGCCAGACGAAACGGCCGGGGATCTCCCCCTCGATGATCTTCGTGAAGACGGTGCTCACAGGTGCTCCCTTTCGGTGGTGGGTCGGGTGCGGTCGGCGGGCCGGGCGGTCCCGCGGCTACAGGGCGACGCGCTCGCCGACGGCGAGGTGGCGGTACTCGGCCCCGTACTTGGCGGCGAACGAGGTGAGCTGGCCCTCGATCACGCCGAGGCCGTTGTCGGAGAGCAGGCCGTCGTGGATCTGGAAGACCCGCTCGGGGCGCACGGACACCACGAAGTCGACGACCTCCGCCAGCTTGTTCCACGGCGCGTGGATCGGCGCCAGCAGCACGGGGGCGGAGAGCCCGTGCGGGACCACCAGCGAGTCGCCGGGGTGGTAGACCGTGTCCTCGACCAGGTAGCCGATGTTGTCCACGGTGCGGATGAGCGTGTGGATCAGCGCGTGCTGGCCGCCGAACGTCCGCACGGTGAAGCCCTCGAGCTCCAGCACGGTCTCGGGCTCGGCGTCGTGGATCGCGTGGCCCTCCCCCAGGGCCTCCCGGAGCCCCGCGGCCACCGGGGCCGGGGCGTACACCTGCACCTCCGGGTGCGCCCGGAGGTGCGCGTGCACCGGCTCGGGGTCGAGGTGGTCCGGGTGCTCGTGCGTGACGAGCAGGACGTCGGCCCCGTCGAGGGCCTCCGCCAGCTCCTCCCGTCCGGAGAACTTGCCCGGGTCGATCACCAGGACCCTGCCCGCGTTCTCGAGCCGCACGCACGAGTGGGTGTACTTGATGAGCTCCATGGGCCCACCCTAACCCCGGGTCCTCCCGGGTCCCACCGGCCGGCGGGGCACGTTCCGCGCGGTCCTTGTTAAGCTGGTGCCCGGCCCGGGCACCAGCGACGAGAGGACGAGGCGTGAGCGTGAGAACCAGCGGGGGGAGCGCCGGGGAGGTCCGCAACACCCGGCAGCGCCGCGCCGTCGCGCGGGCGCTCGCGTCCTTGGAGGACTTCATCTCCACGCAGGACCTGCACGCCCTGCTGCGGGAGCGCGGCGACTCCGTCTCCCTGGCTACGACCTACCGGATCCTGCAGTCGATGTCCGAGCTCGGCGAGCTGGACGTCCTGCGCAGCGACGACGGCGAGGCGATCTACCGCCGCTGCGCCGCCGAGCACCACCACCATCACCTGGTGTGCCGCCGCTGCGGCGCCGCCGTGGAGCTCGAGGCCCCCGCGGTCGAGGAGTGGGCCGGGCGCACCGCCGCCGCCCACGGCTTCACCGAGGTGGACCACACGGTCGAGATCACCGGCCTGTGCGCCGCCTGCGCGGCGCGGCGGGCCGATGGCTGAGCCGGGCCCGTCCCGCGGCGTCTTCGTCCTGGCGGTCAACCCGTGCGCCGGCCGCGGCCGGGCCCTCGAGGACGCCCACCGGGCCGCGGAGCTCCTGCGGACCGGCGGTGACGAGGCCGTGGTGCTCTCCGCCGCGGACCTCGGCACCCTGGTGGGGCTGGTGCGCGACCGGCTGCGGGCGCACGCCCTCACCACCCGGGCGCTCGTGGTCGTGGGCGGGGACGGGATGGTGCAGGCCGGCCTCGGTGTGCTCGTGGAGCTCGCCGCGCAGGGCGTCGACGTCCCGCTGGGCGTGGTGCCGTGCGGGACCGGCAACGACCTGGCCCGCCACCTGCGCGTGCCGCTCCGGGACCCGGTGGCCGCGGCCGGGCGGATCCTGCGCCGGCTCGACGACCCCCGGGACCGCCGCCTCGACGTGGGCCGGGTGCGCTTCGCGGACGGCCGCACGTCCTGCTTCGCGACCGCCCTGTGCGCGGGCTTCGACGCCGTGGTCAACGAGCGGGCCAACCGGTGGCTGCGCCCGGCCGGCTCCTCCCGCTACCTGCTGGCCGTCCTGGTGGAGATCGCGCGGCTGCGCACCGTCCACTACCGGCTCGAGATCGAGGACGCCGGCGGCCGGCGCCGCACGGAGCGCCGGGACGGGGTCCTGCTGAACGTCGCCAACACGTCGTCGATCGGGGGCGGCCTGCGGATCGTGCCCGACGCCCGGGCGGACGACGGGCTGCTGGAGCTGTTCACCGTGGCGCCCCTGGGCCGGGCCCGGTTCCTGCTCCTGTTCCCCCGGCTGTTCTCGGGCCGCCACGTGGCGCTGGAGAGCGTGCGGATCGAACGGGTCCGCGCCGTGGCCGTGGACGCCCCGGACGTCACCGTCTACGCGGACGGGGAGCGCCTCGGCCCGCTGCCCGTGCGCGTGGACGTGCTCCCCGCGGCGGTCCGCGTCCTGGCCTGAGCCGGGGCCCGGTCGCGGCGCCGGGCGCCCGGCGCCGCCCGCCGCGGGAGTCCCCGCGGCGGGCGCCGGCCGTTCAGCGCGGCGGCTCCGAGGTGTCCACCCGGTCCCCGCGGCGCTGCCGCCGGTCCTGGGTGGTGTCCCGGATCTCGCCCACCAGCTCCTCGATGACGTCCTCGAGGAACAGCACGCCCAGGGTCTGCCCGCCGGCGTCGACCACGCGCGCCAGGTGCGAGCCCGTGCGCTGCATCGCCGCCAGCGCGTCGTCGATCTCGATGCCGGGACGCAGGTTAGCCAGCGAGCGCACCCGGGTCACCGGCACCGGCTCGTTGTAGCGGCTCTCCGGGATCGAGAGCACGTCCTTGATGTGCAGGTAGCCGTTGAGCTCGCCGTCGTCCTCCGTGAGGGCGAAGCGGGAGAAGCCCGTGCGGGCCACCGCCTTCTCGACGTCCGCCGCGGAGGCGTCCTCGGGCAGCGTGACGAGCTGGTGCAGCGGCACCATCACGTCGGCGGTGCGCTTGGACGAGAACTCGAGCGCGCCGGAGAGCAGGCCCGTCTGGTCCGCCACCGTGCCCTCCTTCGTGGACTCCGCCACGATGGACTGGAGCTCGTCCAGGGTGAAGGTCGAGGACACCTCGTCCTTCGGCTCGATGCCCATGAGCTTCAGGACGTGGTTCGCCGTCCAGTTCAGCGTGGCGATCACCGGCTTGACCATGCGGGAGACGAGCACGAGCGGGGGCGCCAGCAGCAGCACGGCGCGGTCCGCGGCGGACACCGACATGTTCTTCGGCACCATCTCGCCGAACACCACGTGCAGGAAGGTGACCACGAGCAGGGCCGTGAGGAACCCGCTGACGTCGGCGACCTCGGCCGGCACGCCCAGGTGGACCAGCGGGCCGGAGACGATGTGGTGCAGCGCCGGCTCGGAGATGTTGAGGATCAGCAGCGAGCACACGGTGATGCCCAGCTGGCAGCAGGCCAGCATGAGGGACACGTGCTCCATCGCGTACAGCGCGGTCCGGGCCCGCTTGTTGCCCTCCTCGGCCAGCGGCTCGATCTGGCTGCGCCGCGCGGACATGACGGCGAACTCGCCGCCCACGAAGAAGGCGTTGCCCGCCAGGAGCACCACGAGCCACGCGAGGCCTGCCCAGTCGCTCATCGTGCGTCCTCCTCTCGGGCGCCGCTCTCGCGGGCCCCTGCGGGGGCGTCCTCGGGCTCGGCCGGTGCGGGGACGAACCGGATGCGGTCCACGCGGCGCCCCTCCATCCGGGCGACCTCGAGCACGCCGCCCTGGACGGGGACCACGTCCCCGGGCTTCGGGACCTGCCCGAGCCGGTCCATCATGAACCCGCCCATGGTCTCGTAGGCGGGACCGTCCTCGATGTCGAGCTCGGTGATCTGCTCGGAGACCTCGTCGGGGCGCATCAGCCCGGGGAAGTACCACTCGCCCGCCGCGGACTGCAGGGCGCCGAGGCTGAGCCGGTCGTGCTCGTCGGAGACCTCCCCGACCACCTCCTCCACGAGGTCCTCGAGGGTCACGACGCCGGCGGTGCCGCCCCACTCGTCGACGACGACGGCCATCTGGAGCCCGCCGGAGCGCAGCTGCACGAGCAGGGAGTCGAGGTGGACGGTCTCGGGCACGCGCAGGACGTCCTCCATGATCGCCCCGCACTCGAGGGCGGCGCGGCGCTCCGACGGCACGGCCACGGCCTTCTTGACGTGGACCACCCCGCGGACGTCGTCCGGGGAGTCGTCCATCACGGGGAACCGGGAGTGCCCGGTGCGGGAGGCGACGGCCACGACGTCCGCGACGGACTCGTGGGAGTCGAGCATCTGCACGCGGATCCGGGGCGTCATGACGTCCGCGGCCGTGCGCTCGGCGAAGGTGAGGGTCTTCGCGACGAACGCGGCGGTGCCGGCGTCCAGGGTGCCCATCTTCGCGGAGCGGCGGACCATCGAGGACAGCTCCTCCGGTGAGCGCGCGCCCGAGAGCTCCTCCTTGGCCTCCATCCCGAACAGGTGCAGGACCCGGTTGGCCACGCCGTTGAGGGTGACGACGAACGGCTTGAACACCGCGGTGAACACGAGCTGGGGACGGGCGACCAGCCGCCCCACCCGGAACGCCTCCGCGATGGCCCAGTTCTTGGGCACGAGCTCGCCCAGCAGCATGGACAGCAGCGTGGAGATGAGCATCGACAGCGCCAGGGTCGCTCCCCCGGCGGCCGCCACGGACAGTCCGGTGAGCTCGGCGATCGGTTCCCGCAGGAAGGACTGGAGCGCCAGGTCCAGGGTGTAGCCGGTGAGCAGGGTGGTCAGCGTGATCCCCAGCTGGCAGCTGGAGAGCTGCGTGGACAGGGACTTGAGGCACTTCAGCAGCGGTTCCGCCGCGCGGTCGCCCTCGGCGATCGCCCGGCGCACCGTGGTCTGGTCGAGGGCCACGAGGGAGAACTCCACGGCCACGAAGAAGCCCGTGCCGAGGATGAGGAGCAGGCCCGCCGCCAGGAGCAGCCATTCCATCAGGAGCGGCCTCCCGCGGCGGCCCGCCGGGCGGGGACGGGGCGGTCGGCGGCCGGGCGGCCGGGGGCGGAGCGGGGGACGGTGGGCGAGCCGGCTCGGGGGCCGCGGCGGGGGGCGCCGCGGCCGGGCCGGCAACTACTGAACGAGTCCATGAGAGCTCCAGGGTACCGGAGCGGGAGCCCTCCGGCGCCGGTTCAGGACCAGCTGACGGGGCGCGCCCTGCCCTCCTCGTAGCCGGACGCGGACTGGATGCCGACCACGGCCCGGGCCGCGAACTGCTCGAGGGTCGTGGCGCCCGCGTAGGTCATGGAGCTGCGCACGCCCGCGGTGATCTGGTCCACGAGGTCCTCCACGCCGGGGCGCTCGGGGTCGAGGTACATCTTGGAGCTGGAGATGCCCTCCTCGAAGAGCCCCTTGCGGGCGCGGGCGAAGGCGCCCTCGCCGCGGGTGCGCTCGCGCACGGCGCGGGTCGAGGCCATGCCGAAGCTCTCCTTGTACATGCGGCCGTCGGCGTCCACGTTCAGCTCGCCCGGGCCCTCGTGGGTGCCGGCGAACCAGGAGCCCACCATGACCTGGCTGGCCCCCGCCGCCAGGGCGAGGGCGACGTCCCGGGGGTGCTTCACGCCGCCGTCCGCCCAGACGTGCCGGCCCAGCCCGGCGGCGGCCTCGGCGCACTCGAGCACGGCGGAGAACTGGGGCCGGCCCACGGCGGTCATCATCCGGGTGGTGCACATCGCACCGGGGCCCACGCCGACCTTCACGATGTCCGCGCCGGCGTCGACGAGGTCCTGGACGCCGTCGGCGGTGACCACGTTGCCCGCCACGACGGGCACGTCGGGGGCCGCCGCGCGGACCAGCTCGAGGGCCTCCACCATCTTGCGCTGGTGGCCGTGGGCGGTGTCCACCACGAGCACGTCCACGCCGGCGTCGAGCAGCGCCCGGGCCTTGCCCCGGACGTCCCCGTTGATGCCCACGGCGGCGCCCACCCGGAGCCGGCCCGCGCCGTCCAGGGCGGGGGTGTAGATCGTGGAGCGGACCGTGCCCTTGCGGGTCAGCACGCCCACCACCGTGTCGCCGTCGAGCACCGGCGCCACGTGGGCGCGGGTCTGCGCGAGCCGGTCGTAGGCGGCGGCGAGGACGTCGTCGCCGGACCCGGCCCGGACCTCCGCCAGGGTGAACACCGGGGCGTCGGTGCGCATGATCGAGCCGAGCTGGGTGAAGCGGTCCACCTCGGCGCAGTCGGCCGCGAGCACCACCCCGCGGTAGGCCCGCCCCGGACCGCACACCACCACGGCGCCGTGGGGCCGCTTGTGCATGATGCCCAGGGCGTCGTGGACGGTGTCCTCGTCCCCGAGGACCACGGGGGTCTCGAAGCGCGGCGAGCGCTCCTTGACCCAGGACGTGACGTCCGCGATGACGTCCAGCGGGATGTCCTGCGGCAGGATGCCCAGACCGCCGCGGCGGGCCAGCGTCTCGACCATCCGGCGCCCGGTCACGGCGGTCATGTTCGCGGCCACCAGCGGCACGGTGGCGCCCGTGCCGTCGCGCGGGGTGAGGTCGACGTCGAACCGGGAGGTGACCCGGGAGCTCGAGGGGACGAGGAAGACGTCGCTGTAGGTCAGGTCGGACGTGGGGGTGTTGAGAAATCGCACGCGCGCCAGTCTAGCCGGGGCCCGCGACACGCGCCCCGGGGCCGGGGGCGCGGACTAGCCATGCCGCCGCGCGGATCACTAGACTCGCCGGAGGTACGGCCGCGCCCGGTCGACGACCGTCCGGCAGGTTCCGGAGGCGGACGCCGCCGGCTGTCACGGGAGACGGCCGGCGAGGAACACCGGCGGCGGGTCCGGACGCTGCCGGGACCGACACTGTGGAGACCGGGCAGACGGCCTCCACGCGATCAACCATGGAAGAGGCGTATTCCCCGTGCCACATCAGCCACAGCACCCCATCCCTGAAGAATTCGCAGGTAACGAGTGGCTCGTCGACGAACTGTTCGAGAAGTACCGGACGGACAAGAACTCGGTGGACGAGAAGTGGTGGCCGATCTTCGAGTCGATGAGCGCGGACAGCAGCACCGCCCCGGAGCCGTCGGGCGCCGCGAAGGCCCCGGCGCCGAAGGCGGCCCCGGCAGCCGCCCCCGCGCAGCCCAAGGCCGCCGCCGCCCCCCAGCCGCCCGCCGCCCAGCGCACCGCCGCCCGCACCTCCCCCGCCCCGGCCGCGAAGCCCGCCACGGCGCCCGCGCCCACCAGGTCCGGTGCCAAGGCCGAGGGCCGGCCCGAGACCGACCAGGGTGAGACCGAGGCCTCCGACGCCAAGAGGCCCATCCCGGCCCAGCCCGCCCGCGCCCGCGCCACGGCCCCCAACCACGACGCGCCGGCCGAGGACAAGGTCGTCAAGCTGCGCGGGCCGGCGAAGGCCGTGGCCGCCAACATGGACGCGTCCCTCACCGTCCCCACCGCCACCACGGTCCGCGCCGTCCCGGCGAAGCTGCTGATCGACAACCGGATCGTGATCAACAGCCACCTCTCCCGCAACCGCGGCGGCAAGGTGTCCTTCACGCACCTGATCGGCTACGCCGTGATCAAGGCGCTGGCCAACTACCCCTCCCAGAACGTCGTCTACGACGAGCAGGACGGCAAGCCCGTGGCGGTGCACCCCGCCCACGTCAACTTCGGCATCGCCATCGACATCCCGAACAAGGACGGCTCCCGCAACCTCGTGGTGCCGAACATCAAGGGCGCCGAGGCCATGTCCTTCATGCAGTTCTGGAACGCGTACGAGGACGTCGTCCGCCGCGCGCGCGCCAACGAGCTGACCATGGAGGACTACCAGGGCACCACGGTGTCCCTGACCAACCCGGGCGGCATCGGCACCGTGCACTCCGTGCCGCGGCTGTCCAAGGGCCAGGCGTGCATCGTCGGCGTGGGCGCGCTCGACCACCCCGCCGAGTACCGGGGCTCCTCCCCCAAGACCATCGCGCGGCACGCGGTCTCGAAGATCATCACCCTGACCTCGACCTACGACCACCGCGTCATCCAGGGCGCGGGCTCCGGCGAGTTCCTGCGCCTCATCGAGTCCTACCTGCTGGGCGGGGACGACTTCTACGACGAGATCTTCGAGGCCCTGCGGATCCCCTACGAGCCCGTGCGCTGGGCCGTGGACAACCAGGTCAACCCGGAGATCCAGGTCAACAAGGTCGCCCGGATCCAGCAGCTCATCCACGCGTACCGGGTCCGCGGCCACCTCATGGCCGACACCAACCCGCTCGAGTACGTGATGCGCAAGCACCCGGACCTCGACATCCGCACCTACGGGCTGTCCCTGTGGGACCTGGAGCGCGAGTGGCCCACCGGCGGCTTCGGCGGCGCGGACGTGCTCAGCCTGCGCACCATCCTGGGCCGGCTGCGGGACGCCTACTGCCGCACCCTCGGCGTGGAGTACATGCACCTGCAGGAGCCGGAGGAGCGCGAGTGGTTCCAGGACCAGCTCGAGCACGGCTACCAGAAGCCCAGCCGCGAGGAGCAGTTCCGCATCCTGGGCCGGCTCAACGCCGCCGAGGCGTTCGAGACGTTCCTGCAGACCAAGTACGTGGGCCAGAAGCGCTTCTCCCTCGAGGGCGGCGAGTCCCTGATCCCGCTGCTGGACGAGATCATCTCCGACGCCGCCGACTCCGGGCTCGCGGGCGTCGGCATCGCCATGGCCCACCGCGGCCGGCTCAACGTGCTCACCAACATCGCCGGCAAGTCCTACGCCCAGGTCTTCCGCGAGTTCGAGGGCAGCCAGGACCCGCGCACCACCGAGGGCTCCGGCGACGTGAAGTACCACCTCGGCACGGAGGGCTCCTTCACCTCCGACAACGGCAACGAGACCCAGGTCTACCTCGCCGCGAACCCGTCCCACCTCGAGGCCGCCGACCCGGTCATCGAGGGCATCGCCCGGGCCAAGACGGACGTCCTGGGCGCCGGGCCCGAGGGCGACGGGACGTTCCCGGTGCTGCCGATCCAGGTGCACGGCGACGCGGCCTTCGCGGGCCAGGGCGTGGTGGCCGAGGTCCTGCAGATGGCGCTGCTGCCCGGCTACACCGTGGGCGGCACCGTCCACGTGGTCGTGAACAACCAGGTGGGCTTCACCACCGCGCCCGCCGCGGCCCGGTCCACCACCTACGCGACGGACATCGCCAAGGGACTCCAGGCGCCGATCTTCCACGTCAACGCCGACGACCCCGAGGCCGTCACGCACGTGGGCCAGATGGCGTTCGCGTACCGGCAGACGTTCCACAAGGACGTCATCATCGACCTCGTGTGCTACCGGCGCCGCGGCCACAACGAGGGCGACGACCCCTCGATGACCCAGCCGCTGATGTACAACCTCATCGAGGAGAAGCGCTCGACCCGCAAGATCTACACCGAGAACCTCGTGGGCCGCGGCGACATCACCCAGGAGGAGGCCGACCGGGCGCTGAAGGACTACCAGGAGCGCCTGGAGCGGGTCTTCGCCGAGACGCACGAGGCGCAGACGTCCTCCATCCCGCTGGTCACCGGGGACTCCGCCGCGATCTCGAACATCGAGCGGCCCTCCGCCCAGCAGGCGGACTCCGGGGTCTCGATCCCCCGCACCACGGCCATCTCGACCGAGGCCGCCCAGCGGATCGGCGCGGTGCACGTGGAGGTCCCCGAGGACTTCGCCGTGCACAAGAAGCTGCGCAAGCTCCTCGAGCGCCGCGAGGCGATGACCCGCGAGGGCGGCGTGGACTGGGGCATGGGCGAGCTCATGGCCTTCGGCTCCCTCATGATGGAGGGCATCCCGGTCCGGATGAGCGGCCAGGACGTCCGGCGCGGCACGTTCACTCAGCGCCACGCCGTGTTCTACGACTCCGGCACCGGCGCGGAGTGGACCCCGCTCAACCACCTCTCCGGGAACCAGGCTCAGCTGGCGATCTACAACTCGCTGCTGTCCGAGTACGGCGTGCTGGGCTTCGAGTACGGCTACTCCGTGGAGCGCCCGGACGCCCTGACCGTGTGGGAGGCGCAGTTCGGCGACTTCGTCAACGGCGCCCAGATCATCCTGGACGAGTTCGTCTCCTCCGCGGAGCAGAAGTGGGGCCAGCGCTCGTCGCTGGTCATGCTCCTGCCGCACGGCTTCGAGGGGCAGGGCCCGGACCACTCCTCGGCCCGGATCGAGCGCTTCCTGACGCTGTGCGCCGAGAAGAACATGGTCGTGGCCAACCCCTCGACGCCGTCGAACCACTTCCACCTGCTGCGCCGGCAGGCCTACAGCCGCCCGCGCAAGCCGCTGGTGGTGGCCACGCCGAAGCAGCTGCTGCGCCTCAAGGCGGCGGCCTCCCCGATCGAGGAGTTCACCTCCGGCGCGTTCCGCCCGGTGATCGGCGACCAGGCGGGGCTCGAGGCCGCCGAGGTCACCGACGTGGTGCTGGTCTCCGGCCGGCTCTACTACGACCTCGCCGCGGCCCGCGAGGAGCGCAAGGACCGGAGGACGGCGATCGTGCGCGTGGAGCAGCTGTACCCGCTGCCCCTCGCGGAGATCCGGGAGGAGCTCGGCAAGTACCCCGAGGCCCGCCTCACGTGGGCGCAGGACGAGCCCGCCAACCAGGGCGCCTGGCCGTTCATGGCGGTCAACCTCCTGCCGCAGCTCGACCGGCCGGTCCGGCTCGCCTCCCGCCCCGCGTCCGCGTCCCCGGCCAACGGCTCGGCCAAGCGCCACGCGGCCGAGCTCGAGACCCTGGTGCAGACGGCCTTCGAGCGCGACTGAGCCCGTCCCGGGAGGGCGGGGCCCGTGCCCCTGCCCTCCCGCACGTCCCCAGCGAGTCCGGCGCCGGCCCGTGCCCACGGGCCGGCGCCGCTCGTCCCCCCGACATCCCGCACCCCCGACCAGAAAGAACGACGTGGAGCAACGAAGGATCAGAATTGTCGCAGTCGGTGACGAGCTGCTGGCCGGCGAGGGCGACCCCCGGGGCCTCGGCTGGTTCGGGCGGGTCATGGCCCGGACCCCGCACCACGTGGCCCCCGTGTCCGCCTACAACCTGGCGGCGCCCGGCGAGGGCAGCGAGTCGCTCAACGAGCGCTGGTTCGAGGAGGCGGCCCGCCGCTTCTCCCCCGGCCACGACAACCGCCTGGTCATCGCGCCCTCCACCCTGGACATCGACCTGTCCATCACGAGCGCGCGCTCCCGGCTGAACATGGCCAACATCATCGACACCGCCTCCCAGCACAACGTGCGGGTCCTCGTGGTCGGCCCCCCGCCCACGATGGACGCCGAGCGCAACCGCCGGATCGCGGACCTCTCGGCCGCCTACGCGGACGTCACGACCCGGCGCAACCACGTCTACGTGGACACGTTCAACCCGCTGCAGCACCACGAGCAGTGGCGCAAGGACCTCGCGGCCAACCACGGACACCCCGGCCAGGCCGGCTACGGGCTGATGGCGTGGCTCGTGCTGCACCGCGGCTGGTACGACTGGCTGGACCTGCCCGAGCCCCGGTGAGCCCCGCCCGTCCCGCGTGTGAGAGAATGGCGGGCAGTGCCTCGTCCGGCCGCCGCTGACATCACCAGACCACGCGGGAACGGACGCCGACACCCACGATCCGCCGCGGGCGACCGCGGACAGACAGGAGGCTCGCATGAGCAAGCGCGGACGCAAGCGCAAGGACCGCCGCAAGGGCGGCGCCAACCACGGCAAGCGCCCCAACGCCTGAGGTCCTTCCCGGACCCCGGCGACGCCGTGACGGAAGGGCCCCGGACCGCTGACGCGGTCCGGGGCCCTTCCGTGTGCCCGGAGGTCCTGCCGTGCGGGAGCCGGGGCGCCGCGCTCAGGCGGCGGGCGGGTCCTGGCGCGCGCCGTGCAGCCGGGCGAGGATCGAGACCCGCAGGTCGGCGGGCGCGGTCTCCGCGCAGGACCGCCGGACCACGGAGCGGATCACGCACTCCAGGTCGTACTCGCGGGCGCACTCCGGGCACTCGAGGAGGTGGCCGTGGATCTCGTCGAGGTCGTCCGCCGGGAGCACCCCGTCGAGGTACTCGTAGATCAGGCGGATCCTCTCGTCCGTGCAGCATCCGAGGCTCTCGCAGTCGGCCATGTCTACTTGTCCTTTTCCTTCTTCTTGTCGCCGGTCACCCTGGACGTGTCGAAGCCGCGCTCGGCGGCGTAGTCGGCGAGCTTCTCGCGCAGCAGCTTCCGCCCGCGGTGCAGGCGGGACATCACCGTCCCGATCGGCGTGTCCATGATCTCGGAGATCTCCTTGTAGGCGAAGCCCTCCACGTCGGAGAAGTACACCGCCAGCCGGAACTCCTCGGGCAGCTCCTGCAGGGCGCGCTTGACGTCGCTGTCCGGCAGGTGGTCCAGCGCCTCCACCTCCGCGGAGCGCAGCCCCGAGGACGTGTGGGACTCGGCGCGGTGCAGCTGCCAGTCCTCGACGGTGTCGGTGTTCGCCTGCAGCGGCTCGCGCTGCCGCTTGCGGTAGAGGTTGATGTACGTGTTCGTGAGGATGCGGTACAGCCACGCCTTGAGGTTCGTGCCGGGCTTGTACTGGTGGAACGCGGAGAACGCCTTCGTGTAGGCCTCCTGCACGAGGTCCTCGGCGTCGGCCGGGTTGCGAGCCATGCGCAGGGCGGCGGCGTAGAGCTGGTCCACGTACTCCATGGCGTCCTGCTCGAAGCGCGCCTTCCGGTCCTCGGGGGACTCGGTCTCGACGTCGACGGGCGGCTCGGTGCGCTGGGGGGCGGCCCCCTGCTGGTTCTGCTCGTTCATCACGGACCAGTCTACGGGGACGCGCGCGCGGGCCGGGGCGGGCTCGAGAACGCTCGTGGGGGCGGTGATGACTGCTCCTCTCCCCCGCCGTGCGGGTCCCTCCGAAAACCTGTGCCGGTGACCTGCCCCGGACGGGGCGGCCGCTGTCCTGCACAACGGGTGTCACCGTCGCACCTATTCCCACCGCGCCCGGCCCGTGCTCGCCCCGGGCGCGGTCCCCGTGGCTAGGATGGGACGAGCGGCGCCGTCCGCCGATCCAGACCCGCCCGACACAGCCCCGCGGTACCGTCTGCCGCCGAGGAGGAACCCATGAGCATCGTCCGTCGCATCGCCCGCCCGCTGCTGGCCACCGGTTACGTCGCCAACGGGGTGGAGAGCTTCCGCAACTCGTCCCAGGCCGCCCAGCACCTCGCCCCGGCGATCTCCGCCGCCACGAAGGCCTTCCCCCAGGCCGGACCCGCGCTGCAGAACCACGCCGTGGTGGCCCAGAGCCTGGCCGCGGCGCAGCTCGGCGCCGCCGTGCTCTTCGGGCTGGGCAAGCTGCCCCGCCTCTCGGCCGGCGTGCTCGTCACCACCACCGCGCTCAACGCCTACGCCGACTACCGCGCCGCGGAGGCGAGCACCCCGGAGCAGAAGGCCGCCCGCCGCTCCACCGCCTTCAAGAACTCCTCCCTGGTGGGCGCCGTCATGCTCGCCGCCGTGGACACCGAGGGCAACCCGTCCCTGCTGTGGCGTGCCGAGCACCTCGCCGGGGACGTCCGCAAGAACGCCTCCAAGCTGGGCAAGGACACCCAGAAGCAGGTGGCCAAGGCCGAGAAGGCCCTCCAGCACGCCGTCAAGCAGGGCTAGGCCCCGGTCCCCCTGTCGTGATGCCGCCGGAGTCCTCCGCCCCCGCAGCCCGTCCCGACGCCGCGGAGCCGGCCCCGCAGCACGAGCTGTGGCCGGCTCCGTTCGTCGGGCCCCGTCCCGTCGTCGCCGAGCTGACGGTGCCGGGCTCGAAGTCCCTCACCAACCGGTACATGCTGCTCGCCGCCCTGGCGGACGGTCCGTGCCGGCTGCGCTCGCCCCTGCACTCCCGCGACTCGCGGCTGATGGTCGAGGCCCTGCGGGCCCTCGGGGCCCGCGTCGAGGAAGTGCCCGGGGACGGCGGCTTCGGCCCCGACCTGCTCGTCGAGCCCGCCCCCTGGGACGCCGCCGAACCGGTCACGGTCGAGTGCGGGCTGGCCGGGACCGTGATGCGCTTCGTGCCGCCGGTCGCCACCCTCGCACGGCGTCCCGTCACCTTCGACGGCGACCCGGGCGCCCGGGTGCGCCCCATGGGACCGGTGATCGACGCCCTGCGCGCGCTCGGCCTGCGGGTCGAGGACGACGGCCGGGGCCGGCTGCCCTTCACCGTGCACGGCACCGGCGGCGTGCGCGGCGGGGAGCTGGAGATCGACGCCACCGGCTCGAGCCAGTTCGTCTCGGCCCTGCTGCTCGCGGGTGCCCGGTTCGACGACGGGCTCGTGCTGCGCCACCGCAGCGCCGACGGCTCGGGGCGCGGTGTGCCGTCCATGCCGCACGTCGAGATGACCGTCGAGGTGCTGCGCGGCCTCGGCGTCTCCGTGGACGACTCCGTGCCCGACGAGTGGCGGGTCTCCCCCGGGCCGGTGCGGGCCTTCGACGTGACCATCGAGCAGGACCTCTCCAATGCCGGCCCCTTCCTGGCCGCGGCCGTGGTGACCGGCGGACGGGTCTCGGTGCCCCGCTGGCCCGACCGCACCACCCAGGGCGGCGACCACTGGAAGCACATCCTCCCGGCCTTCGGCGCGGCGGTGGAGCTCACGGACGGGACCTTCACCGTCACGGGACCGGACGCGGTGACCGGGGTCGACCTCGATCTCGGCGAGGCCGGGGAGCTCGCGCCCACCGTCGCGAGCGTGTGCGCGGTCGCCGGCACGCCCTCGCGGCTGCGCGGCATCGCCCACCTGCGCGGCCACGAGACCGACCGGCTCGCCGCGCTCGTCACGGAGATCAACCGGCTCGGCGGCGACGCCGAGGAGACCGCGGACGGGCTGCTGATCCGGCCGGCCCCCCTGCACGGCGGGACGTTCCACAGCTACGAGGACCACCGGATGGCCACCGCCGGCGCCGTGATCGGCCTCGTGGTCCCGGACGTCCGGGTCGAGAACATCGCGACCACCGCCAAGACCCTTCCCGAGTTCCCCCGGCTGTGGGCAGAGCTCACGGGCACGAGCCGTGACGCGTAGGGACTCCGTCCGGCGCGACTGGGACGAGTCGGACGTGCGCGTCCGTCCCAGCAAGACCGGCTCCCGCCCGCGCACCAAAGAGCGGCCGGCGCACGAGGACGCCGTCACCGGCCGCATCGTCACCGTGGACCGCGGCCGCTACACCGCGATCCTCGAGGAGGACACCCCCGGGGAGCGGCTGGTCGTGGCCGTGCGCGCCCGGGAGCTGCGCCGCCGGCCCGTGGTCGCGGGCGACCTCGTGGGTCTCGTCGGCGACGTCAGCGGCGCCCCGGACAGCCTGGCCCGCCTCGTGCGGATCGAGGAGCGCTCCACCGTCCTGCGCCGCAGCGCGGACGACACCGACCCGGTCGAGCGGGTCGTGGTGGCCAACGCCGACCAGCTCGTGGTCGTCGTTGCCGCCGCCAACCCCGAGCCCCGCACCGGGTTCATCGACCGCTCCCTCGTGGCCGCCTACGACGCCGGCATCGAACCGCTGCTGTGCATCACCAAGACCGACCTGCGGGACCCCGCCGAGCTGATCTCCCACTACACGGCGCTCGAGCTGCCCGTGCTCGTCTCGGGACCCGCCCGCGACGTCCCGGCCGACGACGACGGGACCACGCTGCCCCTCGACCCGGCGCTCGTCGAGGCCCTGCGCGAGCGTCTCGACGGCCACGTCTCGGTGCTGCTGGGCCACTCCGGCGTGGGCAAGTCCACCCTCGTCAACGCCCTTACGGGCGCCGACCGGGCCACGGGCGGGGTGAACGCCGTGACCGGACGGGGCCGGCACACGTCGTCGTCGGCCCTCGCCCTGAAGATCGAGGACGCCTCCCCCGGGTCCTGGATCATCGACACCCCCGGCATCCGCTCGTTCGGCCTGGCGCACGTGGACCACGACCGGATCGTGGAGTCCTTCGACGAGCTCGCCGAGGCGATCGCCGAGTGCCCCAAGGGCTGCCGGCACACGGGGACGTCCCCCGGCTGCGCCCTGGACGCCTGGGTGGCGCAGGGCCGCGCCGGGGAGGCGGGCGAGTCCCGGCTGGTCTCCCTGCGCCGGCTGCTCGGGGCCGGGGAGCGCCCCGGGGAGTCCGGCGAGGACAAGGAGCTCGGCGTCCAGTGAGCCGTCGGGCGGGGGGTGCCTCGCACCCCCGCCCGACCAGGCCCGGGACCGCGGTTCGGGGTAGGTTGGACCAATGCGCAGCCCCAGCAACTACACCGACGACCTCCGCCTCGCCCACATCCTGGCCGACGCCGTGGACCGCCTGACCATGCGCCGGTTCAAGGCCCAGGACCTCACGGTGGAGACCAAGCCCGACCTCACCCCCGTCACGGACGCCGACCGCGAGGCCGAGCAGCTCATCCGCACCCAGCTGGGGCGCGCGCGCAACCGGGACGCCGTGATCGGCGAGGAGTACGGCGCCACCGGCAGCGGCGCCCGGCAGTGGGTCGTGGACCCCATCGACGGCACCAAGAACTTCGTGCGCGGCGTGCCGGTGTGGGCCACCCTGATCGCCCTCGTCGACGAGGGCCGGCCGGTGGTCGGCGTGGTCTCCGCGCCGGCGCTCGGGCGCCGCTGGTGGGCGGCGGCCGGCACGGGCGCGTTCACCGGCAAGTCCCTGGCCAACGCCCAGCGGATCCACGTATCCCAGGTGGGGCGGCTGTCCGACGCCTCGCTGTCCTACTCCTCGCTCACGGGGTGGCGGGACCGCGGGGTGCGCGAGCGCTTCCTGGAGCTCACCGACGAGGTCTGGCGGACCCGGGCCTACGGCGACTTCTGGTCCTACTGCCTCCTCGCCGAGGGCGCCGTGGACATCGCCTGCGAGCCCGAGCTCAGCCTGCACGACATGGCCGCGCTGGTGCCCGTGGTCGAGGAGGCCGGCGGCCGGTTCACGTCCCTCGAGGGCGAGCCCGGGCCCTTCGGCGGCAACGCGCTGGCCACCAACGGCCTGCTGCACGACGAGGTGCTGGGGCTGCTCGCGACCGGCTCCTGAGCCGCCCGCGCGACGACGGGGGCCCGCACCGGCCGGTGCGGGCCCCCGTCGTCGTCGGTCTCCGGCCGGGGTCAGAGGTCCTGGCCGGTGAAGCCCATCTCCCGCTCGATGCACTGCTGGAACGCCGCCTGGTCATTGGAGAACTGCGAGCAGGCCTCCATGGCCGGCCCGAACTCCCCGAACAGCGCCCCGAAGAGCACCAGGAAGAGGATGCTCGCCAGGATCGCCAGGACGCTGAGCACGATGCCGATGATCGGCAGGGCCTTGGACGCGCCGGGCGTCCTGCCCAGCTTGCGCAGCGCCACGATGCCCAGTACCAGGCCCACGAGGCCCGGGACGATGCCGAGCACGAACCAGCACGTCAGCAGCGCCACGATGCCCAGCACCAGGGAGGCGATGCCCAGCCCCGTGCCGGCGGGCCGCGGGCTCGCGCCGTACTGGTTCATGTCGTACTGCCCCTGGTAGCCCTGCTGCCCCTGGTAGCCCGGGCCGCCGTACTGGCCCTGGTCGTACTGGCCCTGGCCCTGGTAACCCTGGCCACCGTACTGACCCTGGTCGTACTGGCCCTGGCGGTACTGGTCCTGGTAGCCCTGCTGCCCCTGGCCGTAGGAGTCCTGGCCCTGGTAGCCCTGGCCGCCGTACTGGCCCTGGCCGTACTGGCTCTGGTAGCCCTGCTGCCCCTGGCCGTACTGCGGTGTGGCGTACGGGTCGCCGGCGCCGCCCTGGCCGGAGCGCGGCGGCTCGTAGGAGGGTCCCGAAGGCGCTCCCTCGACGCGCTGACCGTACTCGGGCGGGTCGTGGCGACCGGAGCTCGACGACCCGCCGGCACCGGTGCCGCTCTGGTCTGGCGTGTTGTCGTTGTGGCTCATGGCGTTGCCCTTTCGGTCGTCTGCGGTACGCCACCAGCTTGTCACACGGCCCGCCGAGACGTGCCCCTTCCCGGGCGGCGGCACGGCGCCCACCCTGCCCCCGGAACGATCCGGGCACGAAAAAACCGGGGAGCGCCTCGCGGCGCTCCCCGGTCAGGGATCTCGTGGAGATGGGGGGAATTGAACCCCCGTCCGATGCAGCATTGTCAGGGCTTCTCCGGGTGCAGTCTGCGTGGCGTTTTCTCAGTCCCGGCCCTCGTGCAGACACGTGGCCGACGGACTCAGTCGCGAAAGTGTTCTCCAGACGCCCGCGACGAACGGCTGGAGCAGTGGCCTCCTGATTGATGCCAGACCCCGGGTCGAAGGCGAACCCGGGCTGACAGTCACCTAAGTAGTCTGGTTGCGCTTACGCCGCGAGGGCGAAGGCGTTCTGAGACTTGGCGACGTTGCTCTGAGAATTGGCAACTATTGTTTTACAGAGAGCGTTTACGAGATAACTCTGCGTCCTCGACCCGCTTCCCCTGTCTCAACTCACATCGTCGAAACCGATCATCCCCGTATTTTGTTGTCAAGCACCCCGCCGCAGCGGGACACACCATTCTACCGCGCGGTACCCGCCGACCGCAAGCATTCGCCCCGGACCCTCAGCCCAGGTTCTTGTAGCGCATGGCCCGCTGGGCCTCGCGGTTGTCCTGCTGCTCCCGCAGGGTCTGGCGCTTGTCGTACTCCCGCTTGCCCTTGGCCACGGCGATCTCGACCTTGGCCTTCTTCCCGTCCACGAAGTAGAGGGACAGCGGCACGATCGTGAAGCCGGACTCCCGCGTCTTCTGCTGGATCTTGTCCATCTCGCTGCGGTGCAGGAGCAGCTTGCGGCGGCGGCGGGCGGAGTGATTGGTCCACGACCCCTGCAGGTACTCGGGGATGTGGACGCCCTCGAGCCACAGCTCGCCGTCGGTGAACTGGCAGAACCCGTCCACGAGCGAGGCGCGCCCCATGCGCAGGGACTTCACCTCGGTGCCCATGAGCGCGAGACCCGCCTCGTAGGTGTCGAGGATGTGGTAGTCGTGCCGGGCCTTTTTGTTGTTGGCGACGACCTGGCGACCAGTGTCCTTCTTGGCCATGGGCCTCCTCCCTGGGGACGGTGCGGACGGGAACGTGCCGCGCACCGGGGCACGCGGCAGATCCTCCATCCTACGCCACGGCCCTCGCGCGGGACCACGGCCGGCACCCGGACCCGGCGGCGCCCCGCCCAGGAGCGTCGCCCCAGGTCACCCCGCCGCACCCGGTAGGCTGGGCGGATGCTGGAGCCAGTCCCCACCGAGCGCCCGCCCGCTGCGGACGTCCTGTACCTCGTCGGCACGAGCGGTCACCCGAACTTCGGCGACGAGTTCATCGCCGCCTCGTGGCTGCGCTTCCTCGCCCGCGCCCGGCCCGGCGCCGAGGTGTGGCTCGACTGCCCCCACCCGGGGCTGGCGTCCCACCTGTTCGACGGACTGCACCCGGGTCTGCGGACCACCGACACCCTGTGGCGGCTCGCCTTCGAGACGACCGGCATGGACCCGGCCGCGGCGGACGCCCACGTGGACCGGGTGGTGACGCACCTGGGGTCCCCGCGCTACGACCTCGGCCTGCTCGGCGCCCGGCGCGCGAGTTCCGTGCACTTCCTCGGGGGCGGGTACCTGAACTCCATCTGGCCGCACCACGCGCGCCTGCTCCGGGCGGCGCTGCGGCTGCGCCAGGTCTCCGGGGCGCGGCTGGCCGCCACCGGCCTGGGCCTGGCCCCCGCCACCGACGCCGAGGGCCTGCGCGCCGCGCTCGGCGCCTTCGACCACGCCACGGTCCGTGACGCGCCCAGCGCCCAGCTCGCCCGCGCCGACCGCGCCCCCGACGACGCCTTCCTCGGCCTGCCCGGCCTCGCGGGCTTCACCGGCGCGCCCGCCGAGGGGACGGACGACGGCGACGTGTGGGTGTGCCTGCAGAGCGACATGACCGAGCCCGGGATCCTCGACGGCGCCGTCGCCGCCGTGCGGGCCGCGCTGACGGGTCCGGCACTGGCGGGCCGGACCGTGCGCTACCTCGAGGCGATCCCCGGCGCGGACCGCGCGGCCTTCGACCGGCTCGCCGACCTCGTCCCCGAGGAGAACTTCGTGCCGTTCACGCGGCTCTGGCAGGAGGGCTTCCCGGCCCGGCCGGGTCAGACGTGGATCACCTCGCGGTTCCACTTCCACCTGCTCGCCGCCGCGTGCGGCGCGGAGGGCACCGCGCTGGAGGTCAGCCCCGACTACTACCGCGTCAAGCACCAGTCGCTGCTCGAGGCCGGCACGGGGTGGTCCGTCACGCCCACCGGCGGCACGGAGCCGTACGCGCCCGCCCGGTCG
The DNA here is from genome assembly GCF_040980965.1 of Kocuria sp. CPCC 205231. Taxonomy (NCBI): domain Bacteria; kingdom Bacillati; phylum Actinomycetota; class Actinomycetes; order Micrococcales; family Micrococcaceae; genus Kocuria; species Kocuria sp. CPCC 205231. The sequence goes on from NZ_JAVKPP010000007.1 coordinate 186,421, forward strand.
CACGCCTTCCCCGCCACGGCCGCGCGGCTGCACCGCACCAAGCTGCGGGAGGCGGAGGAGCTGTACCCGGCGGCAGCGGCCCCCGAGGACGACCCCGCCGGGACGGAGCCCCGCACCCGGCCGGGACGGACGGTGGCGCGCTTCCTGCGCCGCTGAGCGCCCGCCCTCCCAGGGCACCGGGCCCCGGCCGGTCGCGGGACCGGCCGGGGCCCGGTCAGGGGTCCCGCGGGAGCTCAGGCGTCGGCCGGGGCGTGGCGCTGGTCGGCGCGCCAGCGGATCCCGGCGTCGACGAAGCCGTCGATCGCGCCGTCGAAGATCGCGGAGGGGTTGCCCTCCTCGTGGTTGGTCCGCAGGTCCTTGACCATCTGGTACGGGTTCAGGACGTAGGAGCGCATCTGGTCGCCCCAGGACGCCTTGACGTCCCCGGCCAGCTCCTTCTTCTTGGCGCTCTCCTCCTCCTGGCGCTGCAGGAGCAGCCGCGACTGGAGCACGCGCAGCGCGGCGGCGCGGTTCTGGATCTGGGACTTCTCGTTCTGCATGGACACGACGATGCCCGTGGGGATGTGGGTCATCCGCACGGCGGAGTCCGTGGTGTTCACGGACTGCCCGCCGGGGCCCGAGGAGCGGAAGACGTCCACCTTGATCTCGGACTCGGGGATCTCGATCGAGTCGTCCTGCTCGATGAGCGGGATGACCTCCACCGCCGCGAACGAGGTCTGGCGCCGCCCCTGGTTGTCGAAGGGGGAGATGCGGACGAGCCGGTGGGTGCCGGCCTCGACGGACAGGGTGCCGAAGGCGTAGGGGGCCTTGACCTCGAAGGTCGCGGACTTCAGGCCCGCCTCCTCCGCGTAGGAGGTGTCCAGGACGGTGGTCGGGTAGCCGTGGCGCTCCGCCCAGCGCAGGTACATGCGCATGAGCATCTCGGCGAAGTCGGCGGCGTCCACGCCGCCGGCGCCGGAGCGGATGGTCACCACGGCCTCGCGCTCGTCGTACTCGCCCGAGAGCAGGGTCTGGACCTCCAGCCGGGAGAGCGCCTTCTTGACCGCGGCGAGCTCCTCCACGGCGAGCTCCAGGGTCTCCGCGTCGTCCTCCTCGGCGGCCAGCTGCACCATGACCTCGATGTCGTCGATGCGGCCGCCGAGCTTCTCGAGCCGCTCGAGGTCGGACTGCTTGTGGGAGAGCTTGGAGGTGATCTTCTGCGCCGCGGCCTGGTCGTCCCACAGGTCCGGGGCGGTCGCCTGCTGCGAGAGCTCGGCAATGTCCCGCTTGATGGCGTCGACGTCGCTCACGGCCTCGATGGACGCGAACGTGGAACGGAGGGCGGAGATCTCTGCCGGGAAGTCAAGGGAGGCCATGGAAGCCAAGATTATCCCATGGGGGCAAATCGCCCCGGCCCGGCCCGGCGCCCCTCTGGCAGGATGGTGCCGAGAGGAAGGAAGCACGATGCGCATCCCTCGCACGCTGGCCCTGGTCCTCGCCGGCGGGAAGGGCTCCCGGCTCGGCGCCCTGACCGAGAAGAAGGTCAAGCCCGCCCTGCCCGTGGCGGGCACCTACCGGCTCATCGACGTCGCCCTGTCCAACCTCGTGCACTCCCACCTCTCGGACGTGTGGGTCGTCGAGCAGTTCCTTCCGCACAGCCTCAACCAGCACCTGGCCAACGGGCGCCCCTGGGACCTCGACCGCACCCACGGCGGGCTCCAGGTCCTGCCCCCGTACCAGGGCACCGAGGGCGAGGGCTTCGCCGAGGGCAACGCGGACTCGCTCTACCGGCAGAAGGACCTGATCCGCGACTTCGCCCCGGACCTGGTCCTGGTGCTCAGCGCCGACCACCTGTACACGCTGAACTTCCTCGACGTGATCGACACCCACCTCGAGCGGGGCGCCGACCTGACCGTGGTCACCACGCTCGTCGACGAGGACCCCTCCCGCTACGGCGTGGTGCAGGCCGACGACGGCGGCCGCGTCACCGGCTTCGACTACAAGCCGGACGAGCCCCGGGGGCGGCTGGTCGCGGCCGAGATGTTCCTCTACGACGCGGAGAAGCTGCTGGAGGCCCTGGACCTCGTGCACGAGCAGGAGGGCGGGCTCGAGGACTACGGCAACGACCTGGTCCCGTGGTTCGTGGCGCACCGCAGGGTGGTGGAGCACCGCCTGGACGGGTACTGGATGGACCTGGGCACCCTGCAGTCCTACTGGACCGCCCACATGCAGATGCTCGACGGCGACGGCGTGGCCCTGGACGACCCCGGCTGGCCGATCCTCTCGGCCCAGCCGCAGCGGGTGCCCGCCCGGATCGCCGGCAGCGCCGAGCTGCGCGGGTCGATGGTCGCCGCGGGCGCGATGGTGCGCGGCGCCGTGGAGCACTCGGTGCTCGGCCCCGGCGTCGTCGTCGAGGAGGGCGCCACGGTGCGCAGCTCGGTGCTGCTGGACGGCGTCCGGGTGGGAGCCGGGGTGACCCTCGAGAACGTCCTCGCCGACACGGGAGCCGACATCTCCGCGGGTGCGCACGGCGCCGCGGGCGCCGTGACCCTGATCGACGGCACGGGCGCCGTGGCGGCCACCGAGGAGTTCGACCGCGGGGCGGTCCTGCCCCGCGGTCACTGAGCCCTCCGCGGACCGGTCCCGCCTGGGCGGGACCCGCCCGGGACGGGACCGCCCGGACGGATCGTGTCCGGGCGGGACGCTAGTGGGCGTGGCGGTAGGGCTGCGGCTCGGGCAGCCCGGCGCGGGCACGCACCCGCCGGCCGAGGCGCTCGATGGAGGTCAGCGCCGCGGCGACGTCGTCCGCCCGCACGGTGAAGGGCATGCTGTGGATGGTCTCGCTCTCCACGGTGGCGGCCCGCGCCACGGCCCGGATCTCCTCGGTGTCCTCCGCGCGCAGCCCGATCTCCGTGAGGGTGGTCGGGAGCCCGACCCGGGTGGTGAACTCGATGAAGTCCACGATTTCCGAGCTCGGGGCGCCCTCCAGCACGAGCTGGGTGATGGAGCCGATGTTGACCTTCTGCCCGTGGGCCAGGCCGTGGGTCTGCGGCGCCGCGGTCAGTCCGTTGTGGACGGCGTGGGCCGCCGCCAGTCCGCCGGACTCGAAGCCGAGCCCGGAGAGCAGGGTGTTGGCCTCGATGACCTTCTCCAGTGCCGGGGTCACGACGTGGTCCCGGGCGGCGTCCATCGCCACGAGGGCGTTGTCCCACAGGACGTCCCAGCTCAGCCGGGCCAGGGCGGTGCCCGTGAGGGTGGCCGTGCCCCCGGCCATGGTCAGCGACCCCGAGGCGGCGGTGGCCCTGGCCTCCAGCCAGGTGGCCAGGGCGTCGCCGACGCCCGCCGCCAGGAAGGTCGCCGGCGCGTTGGCCACCAGCTGGGAGTCGACGAGGACGAGGTCGGGGTTGCGGGGGAAGAACCGGTACTCCTCGAAGACGCCCTCGTCGGTGTAGACGACCGCCAGCGCCGAGGTCGGCGCGTCGGTGGAGGCGACGGTGGGGACGCTGACCCACCGGATCCCGGCGAGGAACCCCGAGGCCTTGACCGCGTCGATGGTGCTGCCGCCGCCCACGGCCACGGCCACGTCGGCCCCCGCCGCGCGGATGACCGCCGTGAGCCGGTCGATCTCCCCGGCCGAGGGGATGCCGTTGAAGGCCTCGCGCGTGGTCGCCATGCCGGCCCGCGCCAGGGACGCCTCCACGTCGTGGCCCACGAACCCCCAGACGACGTCGTCGGCCACCACCAGGGGTGTCTGCCCGACGGCGGCGAGATACTCTCCCAGGCAGGCGATGGCGCCCGGTCCCTGGACGTAGCGTCCTGGGCTGATGACGGAGCGGACGGGAGCGTCCATGGCCTTCTCCTTCGACGACGGGGCCGGCAGGTCGTTCCCCCCGCCGTCCGGGATGATCTCCCGGGTGCCCGCCAGCATAGGAACGTCCCCGCGGCCGGCACCAGGGACGTTCTCGCCGGCTGAGAAACCGGGGACGCGTCGCCGTCGCCTCCCGCCGTCCGGGCCGGGCCGCGCCCCGGTCCTCACCGCGTGGTCATCACCCGGTAGTGCTCCTCCACCTGCTTCCTGGGCAGCTCCTTGGTGTAGACCGCCACCTTGCCGACGGCCCCGTCGAAGAACGACCTCAGGTCCCGGGTGCCGACGCGGAACGGCGCGCTGCCGCGCCGGGGCACGACGACCGTGCCGTCGTGCTCCAGGTCGTCCTGGTCCATGCGCTGCCCGTTGCGGTAGATCTTCGTGTAGCCGTGCGGATAGTCCCCGCCCTTGTCCTTGGCGTTGATGACGAGCACGTAGTGGATCCACTCCCCCCTGCGCACCGGCACCTGGAAGTAGGACCCCGGCCCCTCCCCTCCGGAGGGGTTGAACGCGTAGCCGGAGATGCGGTTCGGCCGGTTCTCGGAGTTGCTCTTCGAGTACATCCGCGCGACGTACTCGTGGTTCCTCGGCGCGCCCTTGCCCATCCAGTGCACGTACCCCGAACCCTCCTGGGACCGGAAGTCCAGCGCGTCGGGGCGCATCCACGCCTCGACGGTGAGCACGCCGCGCGTGCCCGCGCTGACGGCGGCGGCATCGGGCACCTGGAGGTACTGACCGGTGCCGTCGAAGTCCGCGGCCGTGTCGCCGTTGGGCAGGGTCGCCCGCTTCGGCTTGCCGTGGTAGCTGCCGTGGAGCCTGCCCACCAGGTCCTTCTCCGTGCCCGCACCGGGGCTGCGCATGGCCCAGTACGCGGCGGGTCCGTCCTTCCGGACGGTGTCGTCGTAGGAGAGCGGGCGGGCCGCGCTCCGCAGGACGTCCCCGGGATCGTCCCGGGCGGCCGACGGCGGAAGCCCTGCGATGCCCAGCGCCAGCGCGAGCAGCAGCGTCAGCACGCCCTGCACCGGCGTGCTCCACCGTCCCCGCGCGCGAACAGTGCTCATGTCGAGACCTCGATGTGGTGTCGGACGGGACCGCCCGCACCGGTTGCTCCCGTGGTGCGCGTCCCGCTCACTGCGGTGCCGGCCGTGCGGCCGCACCGGACGTCGTCGCGACACCTCCTCCCCACCAGGACCGATGCACTCCCGAGGACCGGTCCGGAGGAACATCCCCTCGGCACCAGCGTGCGCCGCCGCGCCCGGGCGGTCAATGAGATCGCGCCGAACAGCACCCGAACGGTGACCATCTCCGTCGCCCGGTCCGGGGCCGGCCCTGACGTCTGCGAGCGCCGTGCCTCCCGCACCGGCCGAGCCGCCCCCGGAGCGGCCGCGCGGGTCAGCGGAACCGGGTGGGCCGCGTCATCGGCCCAGTCGCGCGCGGGCCTCGCTCGTGGCGGTGATCGGGATGCCGTCGGGCACCAGGAGGTTGACCACCGGCGGGTGCACGACGGCGGCCAGGGTCACCTCGGCGGTCCGCCCGTCCGGGCTCCCGGTGGGTGCGGCCAGGGCCAGGCCCGGCGTTCCCGCCCAGGCGCTGACGGTGTCGAGGTAGGCGGTCGCCGCCCCTGCCACGGCGTCGTCGTCCAGGACCGTGACGGGCGGGGCGCCGCCCGTCCCCGGCTCCAGCGCCACGAACGTGTCGGCCGCGGCGAGCGCGGCGTTGTCGGCCAGCACCTGCAGCTTGCGCTCCCCCACGTAGACCGCGGTGACCCCCATGACCACGACCGTGAGCAGGAGCAGCACGACCGCGAAGCCGATGACCAGGATCGTCACCTGCCCGTCGTCCCGGTCCTCGCCCCGGGCGTGGTCCCGGTTCTGGTCCCGGCTCCCGTCCCGGCGCGGGCCGGGTCCGGCGGTCCGCCCGCTCATCCGTAGCGGCCGATCACGACCGTGGCCGAGGACGTCAGCACGGCCACGTCCAGGTCGGTGAACCCGGGCACCAGCGGCAGCGGGACCTCCAGGGTGGCGTGCACCGTGGCCACCGCACCGGGCTCCGCGCACGCCCCGTCGGAGCACTCGAGGCGGAGCGCCAGCCGGTCGGGGGCGAAGCCCTGGTCCGCGGCCGCCAGCCGCGCCGCCGCGGTCAGCCCGGTGTCCGAGAGCGCACCGGGCTCGGCCCGGGCCAGCACCTGGGACGCCTGCTGCGCGGCGGCCACCACTCCGAAGGCCCCGGCCTGGACCTGGGCCACCGCGAGCACGAAGTAGACCACGGGGACGAGCAGCAGCGTGCCCAGCGCCACGAACTCCACGACCGCGCTGCCCTCGTCACCGCCCGCAGTCCTCCCGAGCACATCGGGCGGCCCGGCCGCACGGGCCGTCCCGGTCGCTCCGATCGCGCCGGTCGCTCCGGTCGAGGCGGGCGAGGCGGTCGAAGCAGCCGTAGCCGTCGATGCCGCTGCTCCGCTGGAGGCAGGAGCTTCAATCCCCGAGGACGGCATGGCCGCGCACCTCCAGGGAGTCGGGCGGACCGAACAGCGCCACCACGGGCAGGGGCGAGACCACCGTGATCTCCAGGGTCCGCAGCTCGCCCACCGCCGCGGTGGTCGCGACGACGTCCTGGGCGTACCGGGGGCCGAGGGCGCCGGAGACGATCCGGCGGGTCCGCTCGACCCCGTCCTCGGGCGACCGGTCGGCCAGGGTGCCGTACCGGGCGCCCGCCGCGGCGGCGTCGATCAGCGTGTTGCGTACGTGCAGGGCCAGGGCCAGCTGCAGCGTGGCCGCGAAGATCATCGCCACGAGGCCGGCCACCATCACGTACTCGACCACCGCACTGCCCCGGTCCGTCCCCGGGGGCCCAGCGCCTGGCCGGGCGCGCTCCTCGCCCATCCTCAGTTCTGGCTCACGCGCGCCATCGCGTCCTGGAAGAGCCCCTCCAGGGCCGGCTGCGCCACCAGCAGCAGACCGGCCACGAGCACCGCGGACATCAGGGTCAGCATCACCCAGCCGGGGACGTCCCCGCGGTCCGGATCATCGGCGGCGAGCCGCTCGCGCAGCGCGGCGAGGGTCAGGGCGAGGACGCCGAGCAGGGCGGCGAGCCGGTGGAGGTGGATCATGGGGTGTGTCCTTTCCTGGAAGGCTGCCGGTTCCCGGCCGCCCGGATGAGAGGTCAGAAGCCGAGCTCCAGCACGGCGATCCCGGGGAACACGGCGAACACGACCGTCAGCGGCAGCACGCAGAACACGAGGGGCACCATCATGGCGATCTCCTTGCGCCCGGCGGCCTCCATCAGCTCGCGCTTGTCGTTGTCCCGCACGTCCTGGGCCTGGGCCCGCAGCACGTCCGCCAGGGGCGTGCCGCGCTCGATGGCCACGACGATGCCGTCCACGAACCGCCCGATGGGCGCCACCGGGGTGCGCGCGGAGAAGTCCTGGAGGGCGTGCACGAGTCCGGCGCCGGACCGCGTCTGTGCGAGCACCGCGCGGAACTCCGCGGTGAGCTCTCCCTCCGCGACCCGGCACACCCGCTCGAGCGAACCCACCGCGCTCTCCCCCGCGCCCACCGACAGCGCCATCAGCTCGGCGACGGCGGGGAACTCGGCCAGCATCCGGGCCTCGCGGAGCCGGATCCGCCGGCTCAGCAGGTGCCCGCGCAGCAGGTGCCCGGCGGCCGTGGCCGCGCCCACGGCCAGCAGCACCCCGCCGGGACCCGTGCCCCAGCGCGCCTCGGCGGCCACGCCGAGCAGGACGCCGAGCAGCAGGCCCCCCGTCGCGCACAGGAGCTGCTCGGCGCGGAAGTCCGCCGCCGTGGTGCTGACGCCCGCCCGGACCAGGCGTCCCTCCAGGGCCGCCGACGGGGCGGCGTGCCGGAACACGCGGTGGGCCAGCCCGCGCACGACCGGGTCCAGCCCCGCTGCGGCCCGGCCGGGTGTCCGGGCGGAGCGGCGCCCGGGGCGGGCGAGCAGCGCCGACTCGACCTCCACTGAGCGCAGCTGCGGGGCGATCCGGGTCGCGAAGGACGGCCGGCCGGTGACCCGGGCGCCGGTGAGCACCAGCCACAGCCCGGCGGCGTGCACCAGGCCGAGGAGCACCAGCAGGGCGGGGGTAGCACTCACCGCAGCACCCGCTCGGGCTCGGGCAGGGCGCCGATCCGCAGCATGAGGCGGTAGGCGATCGTGGAGACGAGCAGCCCGCCGATCAGCACCAGGGCGCCGGCCGGGGTGTCGTAGGCCCGGATCGCGGCGGGCTGGGTGGCCATCAGCGCCAGCACGATCCACGGTGCGGCCACCGCCAGCCGGGCGGCGTTGACCGTCCAGGACTGCCGGGCCTCCAGCTCTCCGCGGGTGCGGGTGTTCTCCCGCAGGAACTCGGACAGCGTGCCGAGCAGCCGGCCGAGGTCGGTCCCGCCCACCTCCCGGGTCACCCGCAGGGCCTCGACGATGTTGTCGGCCACGGGGTCGGCCAGCCGGTCCTTGAGCAGGGTGAGCGCGCCCTGCAGCTGCCCCGAGGCGCGGTAGTCGGCGGCGAACCGGGCGAAGGCCGGGCGCACCGGCTCGGGTCCGCGGTACTGCAGCTGGATCAGCGCCTCGGGCAGGGACATCCCGGCCCGGATCGCCGAGCGCAGGTGGTCGACCACGTCGGGCCACACCTCGCGCAGGGCGGCCGCCCGGTGCCGGGCCCGGTGCTGGACCACCGCCAGGGGAACCCAACCGCCCAGGACGGCGGCGCACAGGCCGAGCACCGCCGCGCCGGTGACCGCGGCGACGAGCAGTCCGCTCAGCGTCCCGGCCGCGGCGCAGGCGGCCAGCAGTCCCGCCGGACCGACCCGGGCCAGGTCCGCGCGCAGCAGCAGCTCTCGCAGCCGGCCGGGCCGGCGCGGGCCGGCCGCGCGCGGCGCCTCCTCGGCCCAGCAGGACCACCAGAGCAGGAACACGCCCGCCCCCAGCAGCACGCCCAGCGCCGCGCTCACCGCGCTGCTCCGACCGGGCCGTCGTCCGCCAGCAGCTCGCTCACCCGGTGTCCGGCCCGCTCGAACTTCCACGCCGCCGGCGCCTCGGCGGCCACTGCCAGCAGGGCGCCGTCCGTCTCGGCGAAGACCGGGTACGTCTCGATCACGCCGTTCTCGACCCGGTTGCCGATCGCGAGGATCTCGCTCACCCGGCGGCGGCCGTGCCGGTCCCGGTGGCAGTGCACCACGAGGTCGAAGCACGAGGCCACCGTGGGCACCACGAACCCGGAGCTGATGTTCTCCCCCGCCAGCAGCGGCAGGGTGCAGATCTTGGTCACGGCGTCCCGGGCGGAGTTGGCGTGCAGGCTGCACATCCCCGGGAGTCCGCTGTTGAGCGCGATGAGCATGTCCAGGCTCTCCGCCTCCCGGACCTCCCCGACCACGAGCCGGTCCGGGCGCATCCGCAGCGCCTCCTTGACGAGCCGGCGCAGGGGGATCTCGCCCGTGCCCTCGAGATTGGGCTGACGGCACTGCATCCCCACGACGTCGCGCAGCGGGACCTGCAGCTCGAAGATCTCCTCGACCGTCACCACCCGCTCCCGGGGGCCGATCGAGGCGCACAGACAGTTCAGCAGCGTGGTCTTGCCCGCCTGTGTGGCGCCGGAGACGAGGATGTTGAGCCCGCTGGCCACGGCCGCGTCGAGGAAGCGCGCGGCGCGCGGCGGCAGCGCACCCAGCTCCACGAGGTCGTCCAGGCGCCGGGCCCGGGCCACGAACTTGCGGATGTTCACGGCCCAGTGCCGGCGCGTCACGTCCGGGATCACCACGTGCAGCCGGGACCCGTCCGGCAGCGCCGCGTCCACGAACGGGGAGGACAGGTCCAGGCGACGGCCCGAGGACTTGAGCATCCGCTCCACCAGGTTGCGGATCTGGGCCTCGGTCAGCACGAGGCTCGTCAGCTCCGACTCCCCGCCGCGGGCGGCGTAGACCTCCGCGGGGCCGTTGATCCAGGACGTCCCCATGATGGTTGCAGGACGTTGGAAGCTGCCGTACGCCGCGTAATTCCGGGGATTCCGTAGTTGTAGGTGATGGCGAGGCACAGGGCTCCTGCGGATATTCTGCGGACTCCGTGCGGACTGCGGTCGGACTCCGTGCAGACAGTCAATATCACTGCCAAGTAATTACTGGAGAGATCGATGGAGTGCCGGGCCCTACATGGACCATATGTCGCCCAAGCTGCGCGCACAGGCCGCCACTGCCAGCCGGCCATCCACTGAGACCGCGGTACCGGTCGCCGCGTGACCCAATACGGCCGCCTCCGTGGCGTGAGCCTTGACGCCAGCGCGCCTCTAAGCGCTCTCTAATGCGAGGGCAGGAACCCTCAGGGGCACAGCCCCGCTTGCAACCGAGCCCTGTGCTTGACATAGGAGACTCTCATGACTCAACCACCCGAACCTCCTTTTGTCCTGTTCCCTACAGCGGTAAACGGGCAGGGAGTCAGTCCACGACACACTAGACAAGTACAATCCGCCGATTTAGCAGAGTTTGCCTGTAACGTGCGACATGTTTATGGCCCAGAGTAAGAACTTATCCAAATTTCAAATGCTCGAACATTTGTGCCGATAAGTGCAAGCCAAAACAAGGAGGAGAAAATGTCAGATGACATTAGAATTGTTGGCCTCGATGGTAGGCCCGTTAGTAACCCGGAAATTCATCAGGATCTCGTCAATGCAATTCGTGATTCAGGCGACCCCAATCTCCTAGGGGACTGGGTTGCCCAGACTTACCCCAAGAGCGCGGAGGCAGTAAATCGCGCAGACGGCGGCAAGATCACACTTGACATTAGGGAGTACCTTGATGCGCTCGATGCGCGAGAACTAGCACGTAAAATTGCATACTTAAAACAGTAAATCGCAGTCGCTGCCACGCCCAATGAAGTACGTGAACTCATCTACGATGTGATATTTCCGCGGGGGTACCGCTCGGCTTCTTTGCCATTCTGGACCGTTGAGATACCTGCAGGAACCAGGCCGCTTTATCGAGTTCGTGCCCATATGAAAGACCCATCGGAGGTAAAAAATGTAGCGGACATTTGGGCCCGTCCGGACGGTGGTTCTGCGGGGCGGGTCAACCGAAAAGGACAACGCGTGCTTTATCTGGCATTGGCGACGGCACATCTGGCTATGGTTGAAGCCAAGGCAAACCCGGGCGATTACGTTGCCGTAAGCCAATTCATCGCAACTGAACCGCTCATTTTGGTTAACATTCGAGACATGGACTCCCCGGTCGGGCTTACCATAAAGCAAGAACGAAAGTTAAAAGCCATGCGGGATTTGTTCAATTGGATCTTCAACTATTCCGGTCATGATCCCGATAATCCTCGATACGAAGCCGCGCAGGTTGTTGCGCTTGATTATCGTTTGGTAATCCCTCCAGCAGTCGGATGGGGGTACCATTCCGCCTTGGTCGACAGTCCATGGGCCTTCAACGTAGCCATTGATGCCGACCGAGCAAAAAACTTACTACGTCTGGTCAATACGCAAGTCTTCTACTATGAGGGGGACCCAAATCCACGGTTGATACGACATTCATCGCTAATACCTGCCAAGAAGAACGTAGAGCCCAGCACGCCCCTAATCCCGAGTCTCCCTACGAAGTTTTTTTGGAATCCACCGCCTCGGTAAGAAGCAATTCCAATTTAATATAGAATGAATAAACCATTCACCATGCGATGCATTTTTATCACGAAGAAGAAAGCCCTAAGGACTCCCTTTGCCTAGAAATCACTTCCTTGATATTGAATCCCGCAGGCCATGTTGTCTTCTCGTCCCAGGATACAACATTGTATTTTTCAGGATCCCATACGTTTGTTGATACGAATATGGCTTCATCTACTTCAGGAGTTCCAAAATTTACGCCAGACAGGTCGGCCTGAGAAAAATTAGCCCCAGCCAGGTCGGCGCTCGACATATCAGTCAGTTGCAATTCGCTATCAGATATCCATCGACTTGCTATTTGTTTCATGCTTGCTCCCGTAAAGTCTGCGTTCACAAGTCCCGCCTTGCGGAAGTTACAGCCTCTCAAAGTAGCATTCGAAAAATTGGAACCACGAAGTTTGGCGTCTTGAAAGATTACTTGATTAATATTCATGCCAAAACAATTCAAATCAAATGCCTGGACGTCCGTTAGGTTTGCTTTCGACATGTCACATTGGGAGATATCCGCATTGGATAGTTTCGCCCCAGTCATGTCAGAGTTGGCGAAGTTTACGCCATGCAAGTCGACTTTAATTCGCTTAGACTCACTCAATGGAACCGGGTGTCTGACTTCAGCAAGAGGAATGTCGGTCCGCATGTCTGCCTTATGCAACTCCGCGCTAGAGAAGTTCGCATTCCTAAGGTTAGCTCCTGTAAACTTAACCCTCGTCATACTGGCGCTTGTAGCGTTTACATTCTGCAATTTCGCGCCGGAAAAGTCCACATCTTCGCAGTATGCTTTCGTTAGATTGGCGTTTTCCAGGGTCGCCGAAGGCATTTTCGCGTTCGCCAAATTCGCCCAGGCCAGAGTAGCTTCCGTGAGATCTGCCTCACGGAAGTTCACGTAGGCAAGAGTTGCCCTAAAAAAGCGAGCTTTGGCGAGATTGGAGCCCATGAAGTTGGCTCCTCCTAGATCGGCACCATTCAAATCAATTATGGAACTTGGCCAAAGCCATGCTGAGCTTTTGATCGTGTGGTCCCGAATCACGGAAATGGCTGCTGTTCTCACTTCTTTGTCACTGTTGTCCACTAGGGACGCCCGCAGATAAGCGCAAATTAGTTTAATGGACACATTTCGCTGGTCCTTGCGATCTGCTTCATGCCATTCATCGGCCAAGGCGGCCAGTGAATAGATACCCGCTAACCGAACAGGCTCGTTATTGCTTGCTAGTTGATCCGCAATCGTGGTAAATCTATCTTGGCGAGCCGACATGACTTCACGCTCGTGATCTCGAATGGCTTTCTCTCGTTCACGCTTGTCAGTTATTGCAGCCATTGACTCTGCGCTTCGACGAGATTTGGTGGCCGTAATGAAACCAACAATGATACCCAATGCGACAATTAGACCGCTAAATATTGTGGCCATGGGTTGCGTGAGTCCGGTGGCCTCACTGCCGGGATCCACCGGTGGTGCGGGCGGAGTGGAGCCCAGTGTCGACAGCGCAAGTTCCAGGAGCATACATACATCTTTACATATGTCGAGTTGCCACCTTGTCGTACCGCCATCGGTAAAGAAAGTGTGCGAATGCCGCCCGGCGTAGCGGGGTTAAGTGTTAGCAAGGACGTCATGATCGGCGATGTGCAACGACGCATATGCATCCGGACGAACGGTGCTGGCGCGTTGGGTCGGGTTGGGGCCACTCCTCCGCTCCCACTGTTAGTCGGGCTCAGTACTCGACGCATCCAGACTCGCCGGGCGCCTTATTGGTGGCGAACACGGTGCCGTCTGCTTCATTCACGTAGACGGAGAAAAGCTTCCCCCAGTCATCGCGGAACGCGCTTTTGAGGGCCTCGCAAACCTCCACTGCTTGCAGCGCAGGAGCCGAGCCGTCCAAGCCCCGGGGGTCCACCAAATTCGTATCGGCCTCCAGCCGCATCGTAGTCCCGTCGGCGCTGAACTCCTGGTCAACGTCCATGACGACGCCCTCAAACTGCCTGCCCCATTGGGTAGCGAGGAACTGGTCAGTGACGTCCCCATCAGCCGGGACAGGCTCGGCGGTGGGCTCAGGTTCGGCCGGGGGCTTTTCTGCCGGGGCGGAAGTCTCTACAGGGGCCGGCGACTCTGCCAGGGCTGAAGATTCCTTGGGGGTGGGCGACGCTGCCGGGGCTGAAGATTCCGGGGGCGCTGAGGGGGTCGACGTCGGCGTGGCCGTGGGCTGGGTGCCCTCTACGGCGTAGCCCAGGGCGATAAGGCCGCCGCAGCCGCCCAACAGCAGAACGGCGCTGACAGTCAGGCAACCCAACAGGCGGCGGCGCTTCTTGGGGAAAGCGGTTGGGCTGTCGGGGGGAACAGGGGGAACGCTGCTGGCCATGGAGACTTCTTTCTAACGGGGGTTCCTCCCCCCACGGTATTAGCGAAAGTGACCGACCGCCTATCGTGGCTATCAATGACTTCAGCGGGTCAGACCAGGGTGCCAACCCCGGGGAGAGAGACCGCTATGCCGTAGGGAGCGGGCCGAACCGGGGGGGTGGGGTCCTTCCCCCACCCCTAGACCAGTCGTGGCGCCTTGCCTTGCTGTTATGGACCTGGCCGGACGAGGGTTTCAACCAGCTCGCCTGCATGCCCGCTGGCCAATCTTTGAGGGCTGTGCGGCCGCTGTGGCAATCTGCGGCCGCACGCCCGTGACCCGGTCTAGTGGCTTAGCGCGCTGCGCTTATGTGTGCCCTATGACCGGTTGCTCACGGTTTCCCGGGCCAGGGCAGCAGTGATCTGTTCCAGTGTGTCCTGCTTCTGTCGCGTGCTGTTCAGACGCAGGCTGACGCCCTGGTAGTCGCCACGGGCCACGCTCAGGATTGCGAGGTCAAGGTCCTGCTTCCCATCCTCGGCGAGACGGCGCACAGCGCGCGTGGTCTCAAGCTGGTCCTCGTTCAGGACGACCCTCTGCTCCCCGATGCTCCTGGCAATCTGCTCCACGACGGCGCCCTCAATCGCCAGGATGGGCACCAGCCTGTTGAGGGAGCCGTAGCCGGTGCTGATCACAGTCGGGTGAATGCCGGCGAAGATACCGAGCCGGGCCAGCTCCCGTCGAGCAGTCGTCAGCGCGGCCCCAGCATCCCGCGCCACGGCCGCCTCAGGGTCAAGGGGGCGGGCGGGGTCCAGCTTGGCCGCGGCCTGGATCAACCCCCGGGCGGTCTTCTCGAAGGCACCCCGGAGGTCCCTGGCCGCCTCATCGGTCAGGCGGGGTCCACGTGCGGCCAGGGCCTCCCGGCTGCCACGTGTCCAGGTGCCGCGCAGCAGATCGAGGGCCTGAGCGTCGGCCAGACGTCCCCGGACACTGTCCAGCCATACGGCCGGGTCCTGGTCCGGGTTGTCATGAGCCTCAGTCACAAGCTGCCGGGCGAGAGCGGGGGCATCGGGAAGCTCCCGCAGAGCGTCCCCAATTACTTTCCCCGGAACGACGGGGGCCTCAAGGCCGGCGGAGAGATAGGCGGCAACCACGCCCTCGGGGACGCTATCGGGAAGCCGAGTCGCAGGATCGTAGTTCGGTCGCAGATTCATCTGGGTGGGCATGAAGAAGTTCCTTATCGTTCAGTTGTTATGGGAGGAGTTGAGGTAGGCCGCCAGGCTCAGGGCCTCGGGGGTCTCATGAGCGGGGACGAACCGCTCGGCGGCCCAAGCTCCGAAAAGCTCGGCACGCGAGGGGTCGGGGGTCCGGTCGTGGTGATCGGTGGGCAGGTGCTCAGACATAGTCAGGGCTTTCTGTGAGTGGGTTTCTGGCAAATCGTTGGTTAGGCGGCACAGCCGATGGGATTCGCTGTCGTTGCTCGGATGCACCGGATAGGAGCACGCGGGGCACCATCGGCCGGTGACCGGTACGGCGTGGCCGTCTTGGTCGGTATAGCGAGGCAGACCGCCCAGCGGGTCGTTGCTCATGCCGCCCCCTGGGCCTCTGCCAGGCAACGCTGGCACGGGACGTGGGGCGGACTACCGTGGCGGCAGTCCCCTCCCCCACCGGGGGCCTCGGTAACGTCGGTTACGGGAGTAACGCCGTAGGTCGGGGGCACATACCCCCTTTCCTACTGGTCGAGGGACACGGGGGCAGCGGTACTAGATGCCAGATGCCATCCGGCCGAGATGTTTGGCTGAAATGCGCCGTCACTGCCGTGACCGCTGTTACCGATATCCGGGAACAGGGGAGGGAGGTAACGCGCCCAGGCATCAGCGAAGTGCGCCCGGCGATAGCCCTTTGCCGTCGTGCCCCCGATCCGGATGGTGTTGTTGGTCGGGACCTCATACTTATTGACCATCTGGGCGAAGCCGCGGCTGTCGAGGGGCTCTCCCCTGATGGACGCCCATGGCGCGGTTTCCATGGCCCTCAACGCAGCCAGGAGCTCCATAGTGGTCATTGCCTCACGCCCTTCGAAAGCCGTCCGTACGTCCCCCAGCAGGCGCACGCCGAGCGTGATGGGCTTCGTCTTGGCCACGGCGACGAATTTGACGGCCGCGTCCCGTGCCGTGGAGGGCCAATGTCCACCCGCGGCGTCCGCGATGGCGAAAAGGGGCTCCCAGATGTCCGCATTCCGATCCTCGATCCCCTCGGGTAGGTCGGGCCAGTCATCCCTGACCTGGTCAAAGATCCGAGCCGTGGCCCGGGCCAAGCGGGCGTTGAGATACTGAGAGTCGGCCGCGTACCTACGGCGCCGGTAGGGCTGCAGGCTCTGGTCCGGGCGGCGCTTTTTCATCGGCACGATGATGGAGCGCGTCATCAGGGTGTCCGGCAGATTGCCGAGGCCGGCCAGAGCCACGGGGCAGAAGCTAGGCCAGTCCTCAGGGATCAGCTCGTTGCCGCGGGTGGTGACACGGCCAGCTGTGGCGCCCTTGCGGTAACCGGAGTTGAGCAGTCCGCGCAGGTCCTCGTTACCGTCGGCCTTCTTGCGGCTGAACACCGCGTCGGCCTCGTCCATGAGCAATGTAGGCAGGCCGTCCGGGTCGCTGATTTTGCGGAATACGTAGGCCACCGAGGCGTCGACCGTGAGTACCGCGCGCGGGACCAAGGCCTCGGTGATTTCCATGGCCCTGGACTTGCCCGATCCCGGTTCGGGAGAGAGGAACGCCAGCCGAGGCGTGTTCTCGAACGCGTCCACGATGTGCGCGTGCGCGATCCACAGTGCATGCACCGGGGCAGCCTCATCGGTCGGGTAGGCAATGAACCGCACAGCGAATGCCTGAACGTCGTCGAGTATCTGACCGAGGTCATCGCTCACGCGGTACCCCTCCCCTCAGTGCTCACCGGGCGGCCGGTCCAAAAGTCCACGGGGCCACCGGCATAGGTGCAATTTCTCGCGGCCCACTCCCCCGCCTGACGGCGGGCGTCGGTTACCCCGTCCGCCTCGCTGAGGGCGTGGGCAGTGTGGCGCCAGTCAGCGTCCTCAGCCGTCATCGCGTAGAACACCCGGGCGGCATGCTCCGCGCTGGCCGCATTGGTCTCGGTCTTATCTGCAGCACCCTGCCTGTAGCCAATGGGGACACCGTCGAGACGGCCGGCCTGGTAGTGCAGGAACGTGTGTTCAGTGAGTGCTGCATGGAGCTGCTCAGACAGTGTCTTGCTACAGTGATCGTGATGCATGAGGGGTCCTTCCTGATGCGTCGATTGGCTTTCGGCCCTCGGTGTTGCTGCACCGGGGGCCTTTGCTGTTTTTGGACATGACGAAATAGCGGGCGCGTGCCCGCTGCCGAACTGACCGCGATGGTCCGGCGCGGCTGGGATGTACGGACTCCCGGCTAGGTCCTATTTAGTTTTCAAACAGCATTTGCTGCGGCCGTAGCCAGGCAGGGTGACCCGTTGCCGGGTCAAGTAGTCGTGGTCTCCTCGGCTGTGAACTGCGCCTCGATGAACGCCTCCACGTCGGCGGCACGGAACATGCGCCGTCCCAGAATCTTGGCCGACTTGGGAGCGGTCCCCTTGTGGACCTGGTAGCGCAATGCGGCCGGCGTCTTGCGCAGCAGCTCGGCGGTCTCCTCCAACGTCAGCAGCCTATTGACCACGTTCCCTCGTCTCTCGAATATGCTGTTTATTCGTTGCAGGAATACCGTAGCTTTCTTCGGGACTGGTGTCAATCGCGTGGGGAATGTAGTGTTCCGTCGTATGGAGAATGAATCGTTTGAAGGACCATCAGCGGAACTTGCCAACATGGGGGAGAAGTATTTCGGTGCTCGAATCAGGGACCTGCGTAAGGAACGCGGATACAGCCAAGAAGCACTAGCACAAGGGCTGTCTATGACCGGGCGGTCTTTCAGCCAGTCGACAGTGGCGAAGATAGAGAACGGCACTAGGCCGACTTCGGTAGGTGAGTTACACCTGCTAGCTGCACTTCTCGATGTAGAGATCACCGACTTTTTTATGTCTGAAGAAGACGCCGCTGTGTACCGGCACCTGTCCGCACAGGCATCGAAGTGTGCCCGACTAGCCCAGGAGCTCGAAGAGCTTGCCAACCGTGAAGTGCAGGTACGGGCTGAGTTTGAGCTCGCCACAAAGAGGTACGAGGACATGCTGAACGGGCTGTCCCCGGCAGACCGGATGACGTTGGAAGGCAAACATGGCAAGCATCAAGAAACGCCCTAACGGCTCCTGGCGTGCCCGCTACCGCGACGGGGACGGCAAGGAACACGCTCGGCACTTCCCTCGGAAGATTGACGCGCAGCAGTGGCTGAATACTGTGACGGCATCCCAGGTACGTGGCGATTACGTTGACCCCAATGCTGGCCGCGTCACCTTCCGCGATTTCTACGGCTCCTGGGCGCCGCTCCAGCTTTGGGAGGCCGGCACTCGGGAGAACATGGACCTTGTCGTGAAGCAGGCGCCGTTCGCAGACGTCGAGCTCCGTCAGATCCGGCGATCCCATATGGAGGGATGGGTGCAGCAGATGGTTGGCCGTGAGCTGGCACCACGGACAATCCACACGCGGGTCAGTCATGCTCGATCGGTGTTTCGTGCTGCGGTCCGCGACCAGATCATTTCGAGAGACCCGTCAGACGGGGTCCGATTGCCCCGTGTCAGGGCCCGCGAGCATGCCATGGAGGTTCCGTCGGTTGAAGACGTCCGAGCTCTCCTGAAGTCCGCTGATCCTTCTTTCCGCGCCGCCGTCGGGCTCGGGGCGTTCGCTGGACTGCGGATCGGCGAGGCAAATGGAGTGCAACTGACCGACATCGACTTCTTGCGGCGAACCTTGCACGTCGAACGCCAGGTCCAGCGGCGCGCGCCAGGACCGGTCGAGGTTCGAGCCCCCAAGTACGGATCGGAGAGGACGATTCACCTCCCGGACGGCCTCCTTCAGATGCTGTCCACCCACCTTGAAGAGGTAGGTGTGTACGGCTCTGACGAGTGGCTGATACCGGGCAGGAACGATGGTCCCATGTGGCCGCGGTCCATGGATTACCAGTGGAATAAGACAAGGGACGCTGCGGGGCTGTCCACGAAATTCCATAGCCTGAGGCATTTCTACGCTTCCGGCCTCATTGCCGCAGGATGTGACGTCGTGACTGTTCAGCGCGCACTCGGGCACAGGTCCGCGTCGATCACGCTCAACGTCTACAGTCACCTATGGCGGTCCGCAGAGGACCGGACGCGCAAGGCTGCCCAAGGGCTCATGGATGAGGTCATGTCCGATCCTGCGGACTCCGTGCGGACTGCAGCACAGTTGCCCCGTGCGGACTAGGCGCAACATATCTAATGGTCCGTTGATCCAGATCTCCTCGATCCGCGGGTCGTCGAGCAGCGGCTGCAACGGGCCGAACCCGGCGACCAGGTCCAGCAGCACCCGCCGGGCGGCGTCCAGGTCCGCCAGGGCCGGCAGCACCCCGCGCGCCGAGCGCTGGTCGTAGTCGCGCACCGCGGCGTCCACCAGCTCCCGGGTCCGCTCCAGCTCGAGCACCGGGTCCAGCCCCCGGCGCCGGATCAGCTCCCGCACCTCGGCCTCGACCAGCCCGAGCGCGTCCTCGGAGAGCAGTGCCGTCATCCGTCCCCCTGCGCGTTCCCCGGCGCGGGATCCGCGCCGGCGGCGCTCCCCCCGGAGCGCATGCACAGGAACATAGGCCGATCCCATGTCGTCCCCACAACCCCCGTCCGGGCTCCTGTGGACAGCCGTCGCTGACCTGCGACGTTGTTCCCGTCCGGAAACACATGAAGTGTCACAGGATGCGGGCGCATGGAAACAGGTCGGCGAGGGCGACGTCCGAAGAGGGCGTGCAGGCCGGGCCGTAGGGTGGGCGGGCGAACACGCTCCCCACCGGGCGTCCGCGTCACGGCACTCCCGTGCCGCCCGCGCTGCCCCCGATCGCAAGGACCGCCGTGACCCATGTGACCACCGAGCAGGACGGCACACGCCCCGACGTCGCCGCTCGTCTCCGGGCGCTGCTCCGCGCGGGCGTCCCCTACGCCGGGAACCTGCTCACGAGCGCGGCCGGAGCGGCCCTCGGCCGGCACCTGGTGGCCCCGTCACCGGTCCCGAGGGCAGCCGTGCCCCGGGACTGGCCGGCCGTCTTCGCGCACCGGGGCGGCGCCGAGGTCGCCCCGGAGAACACCCTCGAGGCGTTCCGGGCCGCCGCGGCCGTCGGGGACGTGGTGCTGGAGCTCGACGTGCAGGCCTCCGCCGACGGCACGGCCGTGCTGATGCACGACCTCACGGTGGACCGCACCACGGACGGGACCGGCGCCGTCGCGCTGATGTCCGCCGCGGAGCTCCAGCGCCTGGACGCCGGGCACGCGTTCACCCTCGACGGCGGGACCTTCCCGTGGCGGGGGCGCGGGGTGCACGTCCCCACGCTCGCGGAGGTCTACGAGGCGTTCCCCGAGCACCCCGTGGCGATCGAGCTCAAGGGCAACCGTCCCGGCGCCGAGGAGATCGTCTGGCGGGCCGTCCGGGCGGCGGGTGCCCAGGAGCGCACGCTCGTCGCGACGAACCGCACGGCCTCGATCCGGCGGTTCCGGCAGGTCTCCGGCGGGGCGGTCCCCACGGCGGCGTCCCCCACGGAGTTCGCGGCCTTCCGGCTGCTGTGCCTGCTGGGCCTGCTGGGCCTGCACCAGCACCACACGCTCCCGTTCCAGGGCCTGCAGCCGCCGGACTCGCTCCTGGGCCTGCGCGTGCTCACGCCCGGACTCGTGCGCAGCGCCCAGCAGGCGGGTCTGCGGGTGGACGTCTGGACCATCGACCGGGAGGACGACATGCGCCGTCTGCTGGGGTGGGGGGTGGACGGCGTCATGACGGACCGGCCGGACCTGCTGTCCCGGGTGCTCCGGGAGGCCTGATCCGCGCCGGGGCCGGTCAGGCCGCGGGGCGCTGCGCCGGGGAGGTCTCGGCGAAGTCCCGCACCGAGGCGCGCTGGGCGTGCTCCGGGGCCGGGGCCCAGGGCCGCTCCGCCTCGGCGACGGCGATGTGCCGGGCCAGCCGGGTCACGTTGACCTCCTGCTGGCGGTTGCGCAGCGCGGAGGTGGCCTGGGTGATCATGAAGATCACCACGAAGCCGTACAGGACGAGGTCGGTGCCGCGTCCGATCCCGAAGAAGTGGGCCACGCCCGTGAGCAGGTCGGGGAAGAAGATGGACAGCGCCGCGAAGACGAAGAAGGCCAGGCCCACCACGCGTCGGATCGCCTGATGCTTCGCATTGGCCCCACCGCGGATCAGGACGAGCGCGCCATAGCCCACGGCGAGGACCAGCAGGATCTGCACGGCGTAGATCATCGGACAGGTCTTCCCTTCGAGAGTGCGGACCGAGTGCGGACCGGGTGCGGACTACTTGACGAACAGTTCGGCGAGGATGTTCACGCCGTTGAGCAACGACTGCCCCTTGGCCCTCGAGTAGTCCGTGTAGATGATCTCGACCGGATGCTCGACCCAGCGAGGCCGGATGTCGGCGAGCTGGTTGACGATCTCGGACGCGTGCGCCATGCGGTTCTGAGTCAGCCGGATCCGGGCCAACGTGCCCCGGTCGATGGCCCGCAGCCCATTGTGGGCGTCGGAGAGGTCCATGCCGGTGGACAGCTTCGAAAAGAATGCGGCGGTGCGCAGCACGACCCGCTTGAGCGCGGACACCTTGGTCCGACGGTCGAGGAAGCGGGAACCGAGGACAACCTCGGCCTCTCCCGTGCGGATCCGTTGCACCATGTCCCACGCGTCCACAGCACGGTGTTGGCCGTCGGAGTCGAACGTCACCACGCAGTCCATCCCGGGATCCTGCAGGGCGTACTCGAAGCCGGTCTGCAGCGCCGCGCCCTGCCCCAGGTTGATGGGGTGCTGGACGACGACGGCGCCGGCCTCGGCGCAGATGCGGGCCGAGTCGTCGGAGGATCCGTCGTCGACGCAGACGACATGCGGGAAGGTCCTCCGGAGCTCCTCCAGCACCTCTCCCACTACTGCTGCCTCGTTGTACACGGGCATGACGATCCACACGCGATTCACCACGACATTCTCGCACAGGTCGAGACCCGGCCCTCCGGGCGGCTCCCCTTCGGTAGGCTGGATAGGTCCGCGAGGGACATCCGGCATCCCCCGGCTCTACGACGACACCCTCGCCGGTCCCCCGCCCTGCCCCGTCCTCAGGAGTCCCCAGCCCATGTCCTGGCCCGCGTTCGCCGCACTCACTCTCTTGTGCATCATTGGGCTCGCCCTCCCAGGGATGCTCCTGACCTGGGCCCTAGGACTGCGCGGCACCGCCCGGTGGGCCTCGGTGTTCCCGTTCACGGTGGCCGGCGCCGGCGGCGGAGCCGTCATCGCGGACATCCTGTCGATACCGTTCACGCCCTTGACCTTTGCGCTGCTCGTGCTCGCGGCCACGTTCCTCCTGTGGCTCGCCAATCGCCTCGTCGTCCGTCGGGCCCGCCCGGCGAGCGCGGCCGTGCCGTCCGGCCAGGCACCGGAGAGCGCCGGATCGCATGCTGTGCGAGCAGCGCGGTCCACGCCGTGGTGGCCGATCGCCGCAGGCACCGCCATCGGGGCGGCGATCATCGGACGGGCCATGTACTGGATGCTCGGCGACCCTGAGAACTTCTCCCAGACCTACGACAACAACTTTCACCTCAATGCCATTCGGTACATCCTGGACAGCGGCAACGGGAACACGCTCACCATGGGCGGGCTGGGCGTCGTAGAATCACGTTTCTACCCCGCCGCATGGCACGATCTGGTCGCGCTCGTCGTGGCGACCACGGACCAGTCGATCCCCGTAGGCGTCAACGTGGTCAACATCGTGATCGCAGCGGTGGCGTGGCCGCTGGCCATCATCTACCTGTCCACCCGGCTCTTCGGCGACCGGCCGGCCGTGCACCTGTCCGCAGGGCTGCTCTCTGCCGCCGCCGCGGCCTTCCCGTACCACCTGCTCAACTTCGGGGTCCTCTACCCGAACATGCTTTCGATCATTCTCCTGCCGGTGCTGCTCGGATTGCTCATTGAGCTCATGGACTTCACGGCCGAGGCCGACGTCAACCCGCGTGGCCGCGTCGTCGTTGCCCTGCTGGCCAACGCGGGCGCCGTGGGGCTCGCCCATCCCTCGTCCTTGCTGCTCGCGATGGCCCTGGCCGTGCCGCTGCTCATCGCCGGTCTCGTGCGATCCGCCGTGCGGCGCAGGCACGACCTCCGCCCGGTGAACGCCCTGGCAACGCTGACAGCGCTGACCGCGCTGACGGTCGCCTACTGGTTCCTGCTGCGGACCTTGTGGTCGGCGGGCCGCTCGGGGACGGCGACAGCGAACGTCTGGCAGCCCTACCAGACCGGTGCCCAGGCCCTCGGTGAGGCCATGCACGGCGCCCCGCCCGGCGGGCCCGCCGCATGGGCCTTCGCGGCGCTCACCATGCTCGGCCTCGCGGCGTTGCTGCGCTCGGGGCGCTGGTGGTTCATGGTGCTGTGGGCGATCGGCCTGTGGCTGTTCGTCGTCTCCTCCTCCGAGCCCGACTTCGAGACCCGCTACGCGGTGGTGGGGATCTGGTACAACGACTTCAACCGGCTGTCGGCCATCATCGCCGCGCTGACCGTGCCCGTGGCAGTGGCCGGCGCGGTGGCCGCGTACGAGTGGTCCATCGGGCAGGCCGAAAACCTTTGGGGCACCGCACGAGTCCGCAGCGCCCGCGCCCGGACAGCTCACGGCTGGCCGGCCCTGGTTGCCGTGCCGGTGCTCTCACTGCTCGGCTTCCTGCCGACCCAGGGCGAGGCGATCTCCGCGGTCGTCGCCAACGGCTCCGCGGCCTACCGGCTCGACGACCGGTCCCCGTTGCTCGACACCGACGAGCTGGCACTGCTCCAGCGCCTGGACGAGACGGTTCCCGAGGACGCCGTCATCCTGGGCAACCCCTACACCGGTGCTGGATTGGCCTACGCGCTGTCGGGAAGGACCGTGCTGGACCCCCATCCGAGGCTCAACCGCTCGGCGGATGTCCAGCTCCTCAACGAGGCGCTGGACAAGATGACCTCCCGCCCCGATGTCTGTCGGACCGTTGAGCGCACGGGGGTGCGCTACGTCCTGGACTTCGGCGACCGCGAAGTGCACGGGCACCAGCACGCCTACGAGGGAATCGACGAGCTCGACCCGCTCAGTGGGTTCACGCTCGTCGACCAGACCGCCCCCGATGCCCGCCTGTTCGAGATCACCGGCTGCTCCGGCCCCTGACCCAGCCGGTGCACGGCGCGAGCTCCGACCCGGTCGGGTGGGCCCAGGCCGTGCCGTCAGGCCTCGTGCCTCTTGACGGAGGCGTCGTCAGCCACGTAACCGCGCCACGGCGTCCCTCACGGGTCCGTCCATGACCACGCGGCCCTTTTCCAGGAGCACGCCGCGCTCGCAGATCTGCTCGACCACCGGCAGGTCGTGGCTGACCACGACGAGGGTCTTGCCCTCCCGGGCGAGGGCACGGATCTTGTCCAGGCACTTGTGCTGGAAGGGCGCATCGCCAACAGCGAGAATCTCGTCGATGAGGAAGACGTCGGGGTCCGTGTGGATCGCCACGGCGAAGGCGAGGCGCAGGTACATCCCGGAAGAGTAGAACTTGACCTCAGTGTCGATGAACTCGCCGATCTCAGAGAACTCCACGATGGAGTCGAACTTTTCCTCGATCTCCTGCTCCGTCATCCCCAGGATGGAACCGTTGAGGTAGACATTGTCACGTCCGGTGAGGTCCGGGTGGAATCCCGCCCCCACCTCGATGAGCCCCGCCACGCGCCCCCGGGTGAGGACCTCACCCTCGTCGGGCAGCATGACCCCGGAAATCAGTTTGAGCAACGTGGACTTGCCCGAGCCGTTGAGCCCGAGTAACGCCACGGTCTCCCCCTCTTTGACGGAGAAGCTGACGTCGCTCAAGGCATGGAACTTCTCGGAGAGGTCGCCTTTGCGTCCCTTGACCAACCAAACGAAGGCCTCCTTGATGGACCGTGTATGCCGGAGCACGAACTGCTTGTCCACGTGCCGGGCGACGATCATCTCACGGAGCGTCGATTCCGTCTGGTGCTTGGCGCTGTGCGAGAGGTCGGACATCGTGCTCAGAGCTCCTGGGCGAAACGGCCCTCGAGCCTGCGGAACATGAAGTTCCCCAGAGCCAGGAGAGCGACCGAGATCAGCAGCGCCACGGGGGTCCACAGCGACAGCAGATGCGGGGGGATGGGGGCGGTGCCGGCCGTGGTGGGCAACCAGAAGGCATAGTGGAAGAGTTCGACGGCCACGGTGATGGGGTTCAGCATGTACAGGCGGAACAGTTCCTCCCCGAGCTCGGCGGGAACCATGGTCCATACATAGAGCACCGGGGACATCCAGGTGGCCATCATGGTCAGCAGGTCCACGATGTTCTCCGAGTCCCGGAAGAACACGTTGGCCGCCCCGAAAATCATGCCCAGTCCCGTGGAGAGGAGGACCATGATCACCACGGCCACGACCGCCGCGACCAACTGGACGACCTCGGGGTGCCAGCCCACGATGAAGCAGGCGAGCAGCAGCACCGCCAGCTGTGGGACGAAGTGAATCAACGCCACCCACACCGTCGAGGCGGAGAATAATTGACGCGGCAAGTAGATTTTCTTGATCAGCGCTCCGTTGGCCACCATGGCCCGCGCCCCGTTGCCGAACGCCTCACCGAAGAAGTTGATGAGGACGATGCCCGAGAACAGGTACACCGCGTAGTTCTCCATACCGCGCTGCAGCCCTAGGAACACGCCCAGCGCGAGATAGAAGACGAGGAACTGCACCCCTGGTCTGACGTACGACCAGAACAGCCCCAGCACAGAGCCTCGGTAGCGCACCTGGATTTCCTTGCGCACCAACAGTTTCAGAAGGAACCGGTGCCTCAGGACGTCCATCATTCCCAGGCCCTGCCCTGGGGCCTTCAGCTCCTCGGAGCTCGCCGTCATCAGCGCCGCACTTCCGATTCGGTGTGTCGTTCGAAACTTGCCCGCCAGGCGTCGAACGAGGTGATGCGAGGCAAGGCCTCGCGGTAGCGGGAGCGCAGCTGCGGCCACTCGCGCAGCAGTCGCCAATGGAGCCTCGCGGCCGCGCCCAGCTTCCGGCGCAGCTGCTCCGGATCTCGCTTGTACCAGGAGACACCGGTGCCCTCGGCGTTGGAGACCACTGCGGAGTCGTACTGGGACATCCTCCACCACTTGTTGTCCTGGTGGGCGATGTGCGCCTGGGGCTGATTCTCGTGCTCGGAAGGAACCGGGCGCACGAGCTGCTTCGCGAGCGTCTTCGCCGCCCACGGTGCGAGAGAACGGTAGGACGGCGCCCGGAAGCCCTTGCCGTGGCGCGGCGGCTTCGCCATCCTGGGCTGCGGGAAGGCTTCGACATCGGTCTCGAACTGGGCATCCGTGTACTCGGCGGCCAGTCCGCGAATCTGCTTGATGCGCAGGGGCTGGATGTCATGAAGCTGGTCGGGGCCGGCCAGGATGTCCTGCAACGCCATGATCCGACCGTGCTCGGTGTAGTACTGCATCGAGATCAGGTGCTTGACGTCCAGGTAACCGGACTCGCGGAGCAGGCGCCCACCGCGTTCATAGGGCGAGTGGAGCAACGCCGCGATCACCCGGTTACGCTCGTGGAAGTAGGCCTGCCATCCGACCAGGTCATCCTTGTCGATCCACGAGACGTGCCAGACAGCGGCACCCGGCAGCGACACGGTCGGGTATCCGGCCTCGGCGGCTCGCAACCCGTACTCGGCGTCGTCCCACTTGATGAACACCGGCAGTGACAATCCGATGTCACGGATGACCTGCGTGGGGATCAGGTCCATCCACCAACCGTTGTAGTCCACATCGACGCGACGGTGCAACCAGGGCGTGTTACGGAGACTGGATTGGGCCAGGTCGTGTCCCAGCACCTGCTCGGCGTGGGGCTGGTCGGGCTGGAAGCGGAACTTGTTGACTATCTCGCCGAAGGTGTGCAGCACGGTCCGGTTGTAGAGATCAAACATGTGCCCACCCACGATGGTGGGCTTGCGGCAGTAGTCGGCGAACGTGAGCAGTCGCAGCACGGACTCGGGCTCCATCACGACGTCGTCGTCCAACAGCAGGGCGTAGTCGCTGCCGTTCTGCACGGACTCGTATAGGCCGCGGGAGAAGCCGCCGGATCCGCCGAGGTTGGCCTGGTTGATGATCCGGAGCTTGCCCACCAGGCCTTCGGCGACTTCCTCGAAGTCCGCCTGTTCCTGGACCTTGTCCGTGCCCTGGTCGACGATCAGCAGCTCCGTGAGGTGCTGCAGGATCTCGGGGTTCTCCGCGATGAGTCGGGCGTTGTTGAGACAGAACGACGGTTTGTTCATCGTCGTGATCTGCATCGTCACCGTGCCGGGGGTCTTGCCGTTGTCCGGGCCCATCCAGTCCGCCCGGCGCATGAGCAGCTCGGAGGCGCCGGCCACCAGGTCGAACCAGTACCAGCCGCCGTCGCCGAAGGGTTTGAGGGAGAGGTCGAACTCTGCGGTTTCCTGACCGCTGATCCGGCGGCTATCCACACGCTGCAGCGCACCGCGGGCATTGGACTTGTAGACGATGATGGTGCCCTCGCCCTCCAGCTCGACCCTCAGGCGGATGCTGTCCACCGTGGTCCACCGACGCCAGTAGCTGGCGGGGAACGCATTGAAGTAGGTCGCGAACGAGACGCGGTTGCCCGCACGGATGACGGTGGAGCGTCTGTCGATGACGTCCTCGAGGTGGGTGTCGCCGATCCCGGCGGCGACGACGGTGGCCGGCGTCTTCTCGCGGTCGCCGCTTGTCGTGCCCGTCTTCACTCCGGCCACTGTCCCGGAGTCCAGGTACAGGGCGGCGGTGTCCGACTGACTGAGGGTGGGCAGGATCACCCGCTGCAGGGGCTTCAGCCGCGCTCGGGTGTCGTCCTGGGTGGTGTCCTGGGTCGTCGCGATCACGCGTCCACTCCCCCGCTCTCGATGGTGGCCCCGCCGGTGAAGTGGGGCTTGAGCTTGTTGTCGACCATGGACAGCGCGGCCCCGATGGCCATGTGCATGTCCAGGTACTTGTAGGTGCCGAGGCGGCCGCCGAACAGGACCTTGTCCTCGCCGCGGGCGAGGTCGCGGTACTTGAGCAGCTTCTCGCGGTCCACCGAGGTGTTGACCGGGTAGTACGGCTCGTCGCCCTTCTCCGCGAAGCGGGAGAACTCGCGCATGATCACCGTGGCGTCCGTGGTGTAGTCCCGCTGCGGGTAGAAGTGGCGGAACTCCAGGATCCGGGTGAAGGGGACGTCGGGGTCCGGGTAGTTGATCACCGGGGCGCCCTGGAAGTCCTCGATCGGCAGGACCTCCTGCTCCAGGTCGATGGTCCGCCACGAGAGGTCGCCCTCGGCGTAGTCGAAGTACCGGTCCACGGGGCCCGTGTAGACGACCGGGACCTGCCCGGAGACGGCGGAGCGGGAGTAGTCGTGGCCCTCGTCGAAGAAGTCGGTGTCCAGCCGGACGTCGATCTTGGGGTGGTCCGCCATGCGCTCGAGCCACGCGGTGTAGCCGTCCACCGGCAGGCCCTCGTACTTGTCGTTGAAGTACCGGTTGTCGTAGGTGTAGCGCACGGGGAGCCGGTTGATGATCGAGGCGGGCAGGTCCTTGGGGTCCGTCTGCCACTGCTTGCCCGTGTAGTGCTTGATGAACGCCTCGTAGAGCGGCCGGCCGATGAGCTGGATGCCCTTGTCGTTGAGGTTCTGCGGGTCCGTCCCCGCGAGCTCCCCGGCCTGCTCCTGGATCAGCGCCCGGGCCTCGGCCGGCGAGTACGCCGCGCGGAAGAACTGGTTGATCGTGCCGAGGTTGATCGGCATGGGGAAGACCTCGTCGTGGTGCCGGGTGTAGACCCGGTGCACGTAGTCCGTGAAGTCGGTGAACCGGTTCACGTAGTCCCAGACCCGCTCGTTGGAGGTGTGGAACAGGTGGGCGCCGTAGCGGTGCACCTCGATCCCGGTCTGGGGCTCGTTCTCCGTGTAGGCGTTGCCACCGATGTGGTGCCGCCGGTCGATGATGGCCACGTCGAGGCCCAGCTCGTTGGCGGCCCTCTCGGCCACGGTCAGGCCGAACAGGCCGGACCCTACGACGACGAGATCTGCGTTCACGGGCTAACTCCTGGGGTTGGTGTCCTGGTGGGCCCGGCCGGCGTCCGGCCGGTGAGGGGGCGGCACGGGCGCGCCGGGCGTGCGCTGCGTACCAAAGTACCTGATCAGTCGGGGAAGCCCTGGAGCAGCCACTCGGCGGCGAGGCGACCGGAGGCCGCCAGGGAGGCGTTCTCGGCCGCCCATGCGGCCCGGCGGCGGCGCTCCCGGTCGTTGTCCTCGGCCAGCGCCGGGTCGAGCCGGCGGTCGAGGGCGGCGATCATGGCCTCGGCCACCGCGTCGGCGTCGTGGTCGACGGCCGCGCCCAGGCCGTTGTCCTGCACGAGCTCGGCCGCGACCCCCGCCCCCGCGTAGACGACCGGCGTCCCGCACGCGGCGGCGGCGTAGATCTTGGTGGGCTTGGTGAAGTCGTAGCCGATGCCCGGGAGCACCGCGCCCAGGGCGGCGACGGCCCCCCGGGTCCACTCCGCGGTCTCGGCGGCGGGACGCAGCCCCTCGAAGAGCACGCTCCCCGGGGCGAGCCGCTCGGCGATCTCCTGGACGCGGTCGATGTCGGAGCCCCTGCCGAAGAAGCGCAGGCGGGCGTCGGGGTGGGCCTCGAGGACGCGGGGCATGGCGCGGACGAAGACGTCGGCGCCCTGCCACTCGGACATCGACCCGGCGTAGACGAAGTAGGGGGCGCCGGGCTCGGCCACCGGTCCGTCGGGGCGGAAGACGTCGGTGTCGATGCCGTTCTCCGCCACGAGCACCTTCTCCCAGGCCACGCCGGTGACGGACTGCAGCTCGCGGCCCATGGCCTCGGACACGGTGAGCACGCCCGCGGCCCGCCGGGCCGCGAGGGTCTCCATGACGCGCATGGCCCGCTTCACCGGCGCGGAGACCTCCATCTTCTCGGCGGCGGTGGTCCAGATGTCGGGGGCGTACCAGACGTAGGGACGGCCCCGCAGGAGCGAGGAGACGAGCACGGCCATCCCCGTGGTGGGGGGCGGTTCGCTGACCACGAGGTCGGCCGGGGTGGCCAGCAGCCGGAAGAGGACGGGGACGTCGAAGCTGAGGTACTGGACGATCCCGCGCACGTAGTCGAACCGGTCGCGCAGGACGGGCCACCGGCGCACGTCGTAGGGCTCCGGCTCGATGACGGACCCGGCGGGCGGGCGCGTGGTGAGGACCGTGACCTCCGCCCCCGCCTCGGTCAGGCCACGGGCCAGGGCCCGCAGCCGGAAGGACGCGGCGGCCGGCTCGGGGGCGAAGATGCGGCTGACGATGACGATGCGGCGGGGAGTCACGGGACCACCTGTTCGGAGCTGCTCGACGGGAGGGGACGGAACGGACGGGGGCCGGGCACGACGACGGCGGGCACGGGCGCTCCAACTGTACTGGTCCTGCCCGGCCGTCCCGGGCGGGCGCGCCCCGGGGCCGCGGGGACCGGCCGGGCGGACCCGCTCACCGGACGGTGCGGCTGGTCCACGCCAGCACGCCCGGTCGGAAGAGCAGGACGAGGACGAGGACGGCCGGCACCGCCGTCGCGAGCCCGGGCCCCCACTGCCCCGACCGGAGCAGGGGGTAGGCGAGCACCAGGAGGAAGAGCTGGACCACGAGCGCGGCCGCGCGGGGCCACCGGAAGCCGCGCCAGAGGCCCCGGCCCACGCGCAGCAGCCACAGGGCGCCCCCGGCGAAGACCGCCGCGAGGAAGACCGTTCCGCCCACGGTCAGGGGCTCCTCGAACAGGAGGGACCAGACCAGCCGCAGGGCGGCCCCGGCGAGGACCAGGGCCTCGAGCAGCACCACGCCGGTCAGGACCGCGACCGCGCGGGGCCGGGCGTCCCGGGAGGGGGTGGGCATGGGGTTCTCCTTCCGGCCGGGCGGCGGGCCCCGGCGCTCCCCGCCACCCTAGTCCGCCCGCCGCCGGCGCGGCCCGCCGTGCGGATCGTGCGGCGGCCCGCCCCGGGCGTCCTGTGAGCAACGCCTCACCGACCCGGCTGTGACGCGCCACCCAAAGCCCTTGTCCGCACCCCTCCGGCGTGGGAAGGTGGACGTCAGTTCTTCACAAGGCCCGTGCGAATGGGCCTTTTCTCTTGTCCCGGACGCGGCCGCCGCAGGATCCTTCTGCCCTGCCCCGACGGGACCCACCCTTGAAAGGAGCGATCGCTGACCATGGATTGGCGTAGTCGCGCAGCATGCCTGGAGAAGGATCCCGAGCTGTTCTTCCCCGTGGGCAACACCGGACCTGCTCTCCTGCAGATCGAGGAGGCGAAGGCCGTGTGCCGCAGCTGCCCGGTGATGGACACCTGTCTGCAGTGGGCCCTCGAGTCCGGCCAGGACGCGGGCGTCTGGGGCGGGATGAGCGAGGACGAGCGCCGCGCCCTCAAGCGCCGCGCCGCCCGCGCCCGCCGCGCCTCCTGAGCGCTCCGCTCGCACCGAGGACCGGGAACCCTGCGGGGTCCCGGTCCTCGCCGCTTCCCGGGCCCTCGCCGGATCAGTCGTCGAGGCGGGCGCACACCGTCACCTCGGTGCCCCCGCCCTGCCGCGGTTCCCAGCGGATCCAGCCCCCGAGCTCGCCCGCCACGAGGGTGCGCACGATCTGCATCCCGAGCCCCTCGCCGCCGCCCGCCCTGCGGAAGGCGCCGACCCCGGACTCCTCGATGACCACGTCGCCCATCCCGGCGCCGTCGTCGCTCACCACCACCTCGAGCAGCTGACCGGCGCCGTCCTCGTCCCGCACCCTGGACGCCTCCAGGGTGACCGTGCCGGTCCGCCCGGCGAGGCCGTGCTCGACCGCGTTCGTGACGAGCTCGTTGATCACGAGCGCCAGTGGGGTGGCCAGGCGGGTCGGCAGCTCCCCGAACTCCCCGATGATCCGCGTGTGCACCGTCTGCTCGGGCGCGGCCACCTCCGCCGCGAGCCGGAACTGCCGGGCGATGAGCTCGTCGAAGTCCACATTCTGCGTGAACCCCTGGGAGAGCGTCTCGTGCACCATCGCGATGGTCGCGACCCGGCGCATGGCCTGCTCCAGCCCGTGCCGCGCCTCGTCCGTGGTCATCCGCCGGGCCTGCAGGCGCAGCAGCGCGGAGACCGTCTGCAGGTTGTTCTTGACGCGGTGGTGGATCTCCCGCACGGTCGCGTCCTTCGAGACGAGCTCCAGGTCCCGGCGGCGCAGCTCGGTGACGTCCCGGCAGAGCAGCACCGCGCCGAGCCGTCCGGACCGGTCCCGCAGCGGGACGGAGCGGAAGTTCACGCTCACGCGCGCGCCCTCCACCTCGCTGCGCCACGCCGTCCGGCCGCTGAGCACGGGGGCGAGGGTCTCGTCCGAGTCCGCCCCCGGCACCAGCACGGGAGGCACGAGGTCCATGAGCCGCTCCCCGAGCAGCTCCCCGTCGATCCCCAGCCGGCGCAGCGCCGACTCCGCGTTGGGCGAGACGTAGGTCACGCGGTCCTCGGCGTCGAGCCGGATAGCGCCGTCCCCGACGCGCGGGGCGCCGCGGCGCGAGCCCGTCGGGGCGGAGAAGTCCGGCCACAGGCCCTCGTTGGCCATCCGCAGCAGCGCGTCGGCGGTCTCGCGGTAGACGATCTCCTGCCGGGAGACCACCTGACCCGGTGCCCGTCCGGCGTGCAGGGTCAGCAGGGCGAGCGTCCGCCCCTTGCGCACGAGCGGGACCACCTTGACCGGGCCGGAGGCGCCGGCCCCCTCCCCCGACGGGCGCACCCGCTCGATCCGCCGGCCGACCCAGGCGGCCCGCAGGGGCCCGCTCAGCTCGTCGGGCAGCAGCTCGCCCACCATGTCCTTGTGGAAGACCGTGGGACCCGTCGCCGGCCGCACGTGGGCGAGCACCCGGAACGAGCTGCCGGGGGCCGGCATGCCTCGCCCGTTGCCGCTGCCCGCGGCCGGGATGTAGTCGGCCGGGAAGCTGAGGATCAGATCGCCGAAGGCGAGGTCGGAGATGAGCTGCCAGTCCCCCACGAGCAGGTGGAGCCACTCGTAGTCCCCGGGCCCGAAGTCCTTGGTGTCCCTGAGCGGTTCCGTGAACGCCACGTCGCCTCCGGTGGTCGCAGGTGGGGAGGGGCCGGACGGCGCCCCCGCGATCAGCGCCGCAGCCAGGCCCCGATCCTGCCGCCCAGCCTAGTACCGCGCACGAGCGGGTCCTCGTCCGCCCCCGCCTCCCCGGGCTCGGCGAGCACCCGGCCGGCCAGCTCCCGGAGCGCGGCCCGCACGGAGGATCCCGCCGCGGTCTCCGCGAGGACGGCCCCGGCCAGCAGCGCCTCGTCGCAGGTCTCCGGGTCCCACGGCACGAACAGCTCGACCGACGGGGCGGAGCCGAACCGCGCCCACGCCTCCCGGACCCCCAGCTCGGGTGAGCGTCCCGCCGCCGAGCGGCGCAGCTTGTTGACGGCGACGACGAGCCGGGCCCCGGGCGCGGCCGCGGCGACGTCCGGCAGCGCCTTCAGCAGCCTCGGCACGCCGATGGTGTCCGCGGCGCCGACTGCCACCACCACGTCGGCGCGCTCCAGGACCGTGAGGGCCGCCGCGTGCCGGCGGGGAGCCATGGTGTCGACGGTGAGCTCCTCGTCGGCCTCCAGCGCGAAGCCGCAGTCCACCACCGTGGTGCCGAACTCCTGCACCGAGCGCTCCAGCACCGCCGCCACGGCGCTCGAGCGCAGCTCCGGCCAGCGGTCCTGACGGGTCAGCCCCGTGAGCACCCGGACGGTGCGCCCGGCGACGGCCACGTCGGCGGCCGTCCGCCGCAGGTTCGCCCCGTCCAGCCGCCCCTGGTCGGCGAGCCGGCACGCCTGGGCGAGACCCGCCGCCTCGTCCAGCATCCCGAGGGCCGCGGCCACCGAGGGTCCGTAGGTGTCCGCGTCGACGAGTGCGGTGTCCTGCCCCAGGAGCGCGAGCTCCGCGGCGAGGTTGACGGCCACCGTGGTCCGGCCCGGTGCTCCGGTGGGCCCCCACACCGCCACGATCCGCCCGGCGCCGCGGGGCGCCGGGGACTCGGCGCCGTCGCCGTCCTCCTCCTGCGGGTGCCCGCCGGCCGCGGGGGCGGGGGTGGGCGCGCCGGGCACGGCGGCGGTTCCGTCGGCGCGGCCCGCCGCGACGACGTCGGCGTAGCCCACCCCGCTCGGTGCGCCCGACGCGGCGGCGACGGCCTCCTCGACGAGGCGGGCGGCGTCCTCGGGGGCCGCCCGCTCCGGGACGACCACGGCGCCGAGACCGGCGAGGCGGCGGTGGTCGTGGCCCTCCAGCACCAGCAGCGCCGCGCCGCCGAGCCGGATCTGCTCGAGCAGGCTCGCCGTGAGGTCCTCGGCGCCCTCCGCCACGAGGGCGGCCCGGCCGAGTCCGGCGCGCGCCGCGGCCAGCAGCTCCGTGAGGTCGAGGCATCGGCGGACCACCGTGACCGGTCCGTGCAGCCGTTCGATGCCGTCGACGAGGGGCCAGGTGGAGACCCCCAGGGCCATGACCGGGAGGACCATCACCGGCCGCCCGCGGGATTCCACACGAGCGTGACGCGGGCGTCGTTGCCGAGCGCGTCCACGAGCTCCTCCATCGGGTCCTCCTCGACCAGGACGTGCACCACGGTGCCGCGGCCCGCGCCGAGGGCGGTCTGCTCCGTCTGCACGCCGGCGATCTCGGCCGCCGGGAGCAGCAGGCGGGCCGGCTCGTGGCCGCGGCCGGAGGGCTTCTGGGCGGCGACCCAGACGTCCACGCGCGTTCCCGCCCCGGCGTCCTGGGGCAGCGGATGGTCCACCGGGACGGCGACCGGCTTGCGGTCCAGCCGGTCCGCGGTGCCCAGCGCGGACCCTGGCAGCAGCTGGCCCGCCGGGATCCGCTGCGTCGCGACCGTGCCCGGCCCCGGTGCCGCGTCCGCAGGGACGTAGAGGTCCGCCGCGTCCTGCAGCCGGACGTCGACGGCCACCAGGTCCTCCCCGGTCACGTCCTGGCCGACCTCGATGTCCCGGGCGGCCGCCAGGTAGGGGTCCGTGCGGTTCGTGGCGGTGACCACGGCGGTCACCCCGGCGACGGAGAGCAGCACGAGCAGCAGCCCGGTGAGCAGCCTCGGGTCCCGCCAGGTCGGTCTCCGGAACCGGGCCGACGGGGCGTCCGTGCCCCTGACCGTGCCGCTCATCGGCGACCGCCTCTCTCGTTGCCCGCACGGCCGTGGGGACCGTGCTCGTGGCCCACATTCTGCCCGCGGCCGTGGTGCCCCGGGAACCGGTCGGTGCACAACTGGGGACAGGAGGCGCGCCCCGGCCACCCGTGCCCGCCCGGGGCGGGCGGTGGCGACGCCGCATGTGGACGGGGAGCCGTTGCGCCTCTTCGGTGGCAGACTGGAACGGGAGAGCAACCACGAGCAAGGAGGCGGAGGATGGCGCAGCAGCGCTTCCTGACCTTGGCGGACGTCGCCGAGATCCTCAACATCTCGGCGACGCAGGCGAGGGCTCTCGTGCGCAGCGGGGAGCTGCCCGCCATCCAGGTGGGCGGCCGCGGCCAGTGGCGCGTCGAGACCGCCAAGCTGGAGGAGTACATCGCCCGCGGCTACGAGCGGACGGCGGAGGCGGTGCGCTCGGGCGCGCTCGACTGATCCACCGGGACGCCGCCGCCGACCGTCTCACCCCGCCGTGAGCGAGGAGACGCAGACCAGCGCGGGGAACGGCACGGCGCGCAGCGCGGTCACGCTGCCCCGTCTGCGGTAGTCGTCGTCGGGGTGCAGGGCCAGGTCGAAGAAGTCCGCGCCCACCTGGTCGACCGTCCCCTCGAGCTCGCCCAGCGGTCCACCGCCGGCGAGCCGGATCCGCACCCCGGCCCTGGCCCGGGCCAGGGCGCGCAGCGCGTGCCCCAGGCCGAGCCGCAGGGCCAGCGGGTCGTCACCGGGCGCCCACCCCCGGCCGAGGGACTCCCACCACAGGACGGCTCCCAGCGGCACCAGGTGCTCGGTGCCCCGGTCCTCGAGGACGACCCAGCCGGCGCCCACCGTGCGCACCCGGCCCTCGAGCGGGACGGCACCGGTGAGCAGGGCCCGAACGGGTTCGCCCTGCCGGAGGCGCAGCCGGTCGGTCAGGCGCACCCGGGAGTACTCCGCGCGGGCCTGCTCCGCCGCCTCCTCCTCCACGCCCTGCTGGTGCGCGGAGGCCAGCTGCGCCTCCAGGTCCGCGAACAGCTGCTCCCAGCGCACTGCAGGGCCTCCCCTTCCGGCTCCCGGGCCGTCCGGTCGCGCAGGGCCTCAACGTAGGCGTCCGCCCTGCCCTCGTCAAGGAACGTCATGTCCACCGCGGGCCGCTGAGACCTTTACACCGGCACCCAGGGGGTGCTAGCAATGCTTCACGACGTCAAACAGCAACAAATGCTGTCAAACGACATGAAAGCTCACTTTCAGGGAGATCAGATGATCGGCACCCCAGGATCTGCGAGCACCGCGTCCGCTCCGCTGTGGTCTGTGCTCCTGGTGCCCGCCCTGGGTGCGGCCACCGCGGCCTGCGGCGCAGCCCTGGCCGGTGCGGGCGGCGTCCGCACCGGCGGGGGCCCGGACACCGGGGCGCTGATCGGGCTCGCGGCGGCCGTGCTCGGCTGCGCCGTGGTGGCGGCCTGGATCCTGGCCACCGCCCTGGCGGTGCTCGCGGTGCTGGCAGGTCACCACCGCTGGGAGCGCCTGGCCGGGATCTGCGGGCGGTGCTCCCCCGCCCTGCTGCGCCGCGCGGCGGCCACGGCACTGGGCCTGCAGCTGCTCGCGGCCCCGGCGGCGGTCGCCGTCGATGCACCCTCCCCGTTCTGGGGCGCCGGGGCGTCCGCGCAGGAGCCGGCCCCCGCCGCGGAGGGGACGACGTCCGCCCCGGAGGAGACGACCCCCGCCCCGGAGGCACCGGGCCCGGCGCCCGCCCCCGGTGCCGGACCCCGACCCGGCCCCGACCGCGAGCCCGTCCCGGGCGGGGAGTCCGCCCCCGCGCCGTCGACGGATCCGGATCCCTGCTTCCCGCAGACCGGCCCCTCGGTGGCGGAGCGCACAGTGGACGGCGCCGTCACGGTCGTGCGCGGGGACACTCTGTGGTCCCTGGCCGCCGCCCACCTGGGCCCGGAGGCCTCCGACCAGCAGGTCGCCCGTGCATGGCCCCGCTGGTACGAGCTGAACCGGCCGGTGCTCCCGGACGGACCGCACCGGCTCCTGCCGGGTCAGCGGCTCGTCGTGCCCGGCGCCGGGGGGCCCTGACCCGCCCCGGCTCCGCGGCACCCCACCATCGACCCACCGCAGCACCGTTCCCAGGAGGCCCGTCATGAACGCACCCACCGCCGGTTCCGACCCCGTTGCCCGTCCGCTCGCGCCCGAGCGCGGACGCCCGGCGGCCGGGCCCTCCGCCCGCCGGGGGCGCCCGGCGCCGCCCACGGCCCCCGGCGGCTACACGTGGGGCGCCACGCGTGTGCTGGGCCACGACGCCGAGGACGAGCTGGGCCGGGTGACGGCCCTGGCCCGTTCCATCGGCCAGGCGGCCGTGGAGGTGCTGGGCGGGAGCCGGCCGGCGGCACAGCTGGGCCGCTGGACCACCCCGGAGATCGTGGAGCGCTTCCAGCAGCGCGCCGACATGCTCCGGCTGCTCCAGGAGCAGTTCGAGGGCAAGGCCGCGCTGCAGGAGCTGCACCGGAACCCCCACGTGCGCAGGTGCCGGGTCTGCCGGGTGGGCCGCGGGGTCTACGAGGTGGCCCTGGTGGTGGTCGAGCCGAGGCGCAGCCGGGCCGTGGCCATGCGGGTGGAGCGGCTGGGGCGGGGCTGGAGCGTGACGCAGCTCGAGGTCGGCTGACCCCGCCTCCCCGCCCCGGCGCGTTCGACCCCGGCGGACCGAGTCCCCGGCAGGCTCAGCCCCCGGCGGACTCAGCCTGGGGAGGAACCTGTCCTCGGCGGGCTCAGCCCTCCGCGGACTCGGCGCTGGCGGCCCGGGCGCGGGCCCGGCGCCCGGCCCGGTTGGCGGACGCCGCGGCGGCGTCCGCGTCGTCCTCGCCGCGGCCCGCCGCGGTGGGCTCCGTGCGGGTCTGCGTGCCGCCGGTCTCAGCGGGCGCGGTGTACTGCAGGAAGCTGGGCTGGCGCGGGATCTGCAGGTCGACGGGCCCGCCGTCGGCGCCCACGCGCTGGCGGCGGATCTCCATCCGGTACAGGGTCGAGACCGTCTCCTCGCGGATCGCGCCCATCATCTCCTGGAACATCGCGTAGCCCTCGCGCTGGTACTCCACGAGCGGGTCGCGCTGGGCCATCGCCCGCAGGCCGATGCCCTCCTTGAGGTAGTCCATCTCGTAGAGGTGCTCGGGCCACTTGCGCCCGATGACCGACAGCAGCACGCGCCGCTCCAGGTTGCGCATGGCCTCCGCGCCCACCTCCTCCTCCCGCTGGTCGTAGACGAGGCGGGCGTCCGAGAGGATCTGCTCGCGCAGGAACTCCGCCGTGAGCCGCGTGCGGCCCCCGGCCTCCTCCACGACCTCGTCGACCGACAGGGTCACGGGGTAGATGGTGCGCAGGGACTCCCACAGGCCGTCGAGGTCCCAGTCCTCGGGGTGGCCGACCGCCGTGCGGTCCTGGACCGTGGAGGTGACCACCTCGTCGACGAACTGGACGATCTGCTCCTGGAGGTCGTCGCCCTCGAGGACCCGGCGGCGGTCGCGGTAGACCGCCTCGCGCTGGCGGTTGAGGACGTCGTCGTACTTGAGGACGTTCTTGCGCTGCTCGGCGTTGCGCCCCTCGACCTGGCTCTGCGCGGAGGCGATGGCGCGGGAGACGATCTTGTGCTCGAGCGCGGTGTCGTCCGGCGCCCCCGCCATGAGCCGCTGGGCGGCACCGGCGTTGAACAGCCGCATGAGGTCGTCCGCGAGGGAGAGGTAGAAGCGGGACTCGCCCGGGTCCCCCTGCCGCCCGGAGCGCCCGCGCAGCTGGTTGTCGATGCGCCGCGACTCGTGGCGCTCCGTGCCCAGGACGTAGAGACCGCCGACGTCGACCACCTCCTGGTGCTCGGCGCGGGTCTCCTCCTCGCAGCCGGCCACCACGTCCGGCCACACGCGCTCGTACTCCTCCGCGTCCCGCTGCGGGTCCAGGCCCTTCTCCCGCATCCGGTCCACGGCGTTGAACTCGGCGTTGCCGCCGAGCATGATGTCGGTGCCGCGGCCGGCCATGTTGGTGGCCACGGTCACCGCGCCCTTGCGGCCGGCCTGCGCGACGATCGCGGCCTCCCGGGCGTGGTTCTTCGCGTTGAGGACCTCGTGGCGGACGCCGCGCTGGGCGAGCAGCTTGGAGAGGTACTCGCTCTTCTCGACCGACACGGTGCCCACGAGGACCGGCTGGCCCTTCGCGTGCCGCTCCTCGATGTCCTTGACCACCGCGGCGAACTTCGCGACCTCGTTCTTGTAGACGAGGTCGGGGCGGTCGATGCGGACGAGGGGGCGGTGCGTCTCGATGGACACGACGCCCAGCCCGTAGGTGTTCATGAACTCCGCGGCCTCGGTCTCGGCGGTGCCGGTCATGCCCGCGAGCTTCTCGTAGAGGCGGAAGTAGTTCTGCAGGGTGACCGTGGCGAGGGTCTGGTTCTCCGCCTTGATCTCGACCCCCTCCTTCGCCTCGATGGCCTGGTGCATGCCCTCGTTGTAGCGTCGGCCGGCGAGGATGCGCCCGGTGTGCTCGTCGACGATCATGACCTCGCCCTTGAGCACCACGTAGTCCTTGTTGGCGCGGAAGAGCTCCTTCGCCTTGATGGCGTTGTTGAGGAAGCCGATGAGCGGGGTGTTCTGGGCCTCGTAGAGGTTGTCGATGCCGAGCCAGTCCTCGACCTTCTCGATCCCGGACTCGAGCACGCCGACGGTGCGCTTCTTCTCGTCCACCTCGTAGTCGGTGCCCGCGTCGAGCCGCTGCACGAGGCGGCCGAATTCGGTGTACCACCGGTTGGCCTCGCCGGAGGCGGGCCCGGAAATGATCAGCGGGGTGCGGGCCTCGTCGATGAGGATGGAGTCCACCTCGTCGACGATCGCGAAGCTGTGGCCGCGCTGCACGAGCTCGTCGGGGCTCCACGCCATGTTGTCGCGGAGGTAGTCGAAGCCGAACTCGTTGTTCGTCCCGTACGTGATGTCGGCGACGTACTGCTGGCGGCGGGTCGCCGGGTCCTGGTTGGCCAGCACCACGCCGGTCTCCATGCCCAGGAACCGGTAGACGCGCCCCATGAGGTTGGCCTGGTACTCGGCCAGGTAGTCGTTCACGGTGACGACGTGGACACCCTTGCCGGAGAGGGCGTTGAGGTAGGCGGGGGCCGTCGCCACGAGGGTCTTGCCCTCGCCGGTCTTCATCTCGGCGATGTTCCCGAGGTGCAGGGCGGCGCCGCCCATGAGCTGGACGTCGTAGTGGCGCTGGCCCAGGGTGCGGGACGCGGCCTCCCGGACCACGGCGAAGGCCTCGGGCAGCAGCCGGTCCAGGGACTCGCCGTCGGCGACCCGGGCGCGGAACGCGTCCGTCTCGGCGCGCAGCTCCGCGTCGCTGAGCTCCCGGAAGCCGTCCTCGAGGCTGTTGATGGCGGTCGTGTAGGACCGCAGCCTCGTCAGGACCTTCTTGTCTCCGGTCCTGAGGACTTTCTCCAGGAATGACGCCACGTGCACACGCTCCTCGTGTTCGACTGCCGTGCTGGGACTGATGGGGGGGTGTCCGGCACCCGCTCCAGTCTACGGGAGCCGGTGCCGGTCTCCGGGCGCGGACGAGCCCGGTGGCCGCGACCACCGGGCTCTTCCGGGGCGGGACCCGGCCGGCACCCAGCCGGACGGGCCCGCCGTCACGGGGTGGGGTCAGCCGGCGGGCTCGGGCTGGTAGGCCCGGACGCTCTCCTCGGACTCCTCGCCGTTCTCGCTCAGGCTGATGACGCCGTAGCTCCAGCCCTTGCGGCGGTAGACCGCGGAGGGCTCGCCGGTCTCCTTGTCGACGAAGAGGTAGAAGTCGTGGCCGACGAGCTCCATGTGGTCGACGGCCTCGTCGACGCTCAGCTCGGAGGCCGGGAACCGCTTGCGCCGGATCTCGACGGGGGTGACCGCGTCGGTGAGGCTCACGCTCTGGTCGAACGCCTCCTGCTCGGCGGTCGCGAGCTCCGCGGCGGTGGTGTAGATGGGCCCGGAACTGGGGACCACGGGCAGGGCGCCGGTGGCCTCGTGAACGGCCGTGGGACGGTGGGCGCCGCGGTGCACCTTGCGGCGGTCGCGGGCCCGGCGAAGGCGCTCGAGGAGCTTGCTGTAGGCCTCGTCGAAGGCGGCGAACTTGTCGTCGCCGCGCGCCTCGGCCCGCAGGACGGGGCCGCGTCC
Source organism: Kocuria sp. CPCC 205231 (assembly GCF_040980965.1). Taxonomy (NCBI): domain Bacteria; kingdom Bacillati; phylum Actinomycetota; class Actinomycetes; order Micrococcales; family Micrococcaceae; genus Kocuria; species Kocuria sp. CPCC 205231. The sequence goes on from NZ_JAVKPP010000007.1 coordinate 227,759, forward strand.
GGAGACCGTGATCTCCACGCCCATCCCCTGGTGGCCGGGCAGCGCGTGGTCCTTGGTGACCTTGACATCAATGCGCTGGACCTTCTCGCCCAGCTCCTCGAACTTGACGACCTTCTCGGCGGCGTACTCCTTGAACCGCTCCGGTACGGCGACGTTGCGCCCCATGACGTTCAGTTCCATGATGCCCTCCAAATCTCGGGGGTGACGTGGGCGGATGGGGCCGCCCACCCGGGAGGATTGTTGCGTCCCGTGACTCAACGTTAGTTGAATCACACGGGATATTCACCCGGCCGGGCCGGACCCGAATCAGCGGTGAGCGGAACTGCCGGCGGCCGCACGGCGGCGAGCACCACCGCCCCGAGCACCTCGGCCCCGCCGGCCCGCAGTGCGCGGGCCGCCTCGCCGAGGGTCGCCCCCGTGGTGAGCACGTCGTCGACGACGACGCACCGGGCGCCGGGGGCCGCGGCGGCCCGCATGGACCCCGCGGGGCGGGCCCGCCGGCCCGCGGTGCCCAGCCGCTTCTGCGCCGGCCCGGTCAGCGAGGCCCCGGCCGCCCGGTGCCGCAGCCCGCGGCTGACGAGCGTGCCGGCAGGGAGCGCGCCGCGGCGCGCGCAGTCCTCGAGCAGCAGCCGCACGGGGTCGAACCAGCGCCGCCGCAGGGCCGCGGGGCTGGTGGGCACCGGGACGAGCAGCACGGGCCCCGCCGGCCAGCCTGGGGCGGCCGCGTGCAGGGCCGTGGCCAGGCAGGCGGCGAGCACGGGGACCAGGTCGGTGCGCCCGGTGCTCTTGAGCGCGAGCAGACAGGTGGCGAGTCCGTGGGCGTAGCGGCCGGCGGCGACGACGGACAGCGGCGGGTCGAGCAGAGGTGCGGCCGAGGACGCCTCGAAGGGGCGGGCGCAGGACCGGCGCAGCACCAGGCGGCAGGCACGGCACAGCGCGGTGCCCGGGGCGCGGCACACGGCGCACTCCACGGGCAGGAGCACCTCGGCGGCCTCGGCCAGCCGGTCGAGGGCGCGGGCGGCCGCCCGGTCGAGGGCGCGGGCGGTGGGCGGGGTCGCGGGCATGCGGCCATCCTGGCCCGTGCCGGACGGCCCGGCCGGGGTGCGGCCGGGGATCCGGACGGCCGGGGCTGTGGACCGCGGTCGGGCCCGGCGGGTGGTCAGCCGGCGAACGCCGTGTCCAGGACGTCCTCGCTCTGCGGCGCCCAGGCGTTGCCGGTGAGCATGTGCAGCGTGCCGCCGGCCACGGCGTAGACGGAGGACGTGCCGTTGCCCCCGCTGAGCCCGGTGAGGCCCTCGATGCCGGGCAGCTCGCGGAAGCGCCCGGACACGTCGTAGACGCGGGGCCGGACGGAGCCGGTGCCGCCGAGCGGGGCCGCGACGAACTCGCGGTCGCTGAGCCACAGGGCCGCGTCCGCGTCGACGTCCGCGGCCACCCGGAACGGCTCGTTGAGCCGGCGGGGCGTGCCGTCTGGCTCGCGCACCACACCGGTCAGCCAGATCTGGGAGACCCCTTCGTCCTCGGTGACGACGAGCGCCCGGGTGCCCCCGCGCGAGACCCGCAGGGACGTCACGGTCCGCGCGGCGAGCCACGAGGCCTCGACGCGGACCGGGCTCCCGGCGCCCGGGACGGCGCGCACGGCCCGGACGGTCCCGGCGGAGTCCCCGGTCCACACCCACCCGTGCTCGTCGAAGCTCGGTCGGGTCAGGCCGGTCCCGCTGAACTGCTCCACGGGCTCCTCCTCCCGCGCCACGGTCACGAGCGAGCCGGTGCCCGTGTCCACGAACGCGAAGTGCTCGGCGGCGGCGTCCATCGCGGGGCTGGACGGGTGGTGGCCGTCCAGCGGCGGGATCCCGTCCACGTTCTCGGTCTGGCCGCCCTGGTAGAACACGAGGTCGCCCTCGCGCAGCCCGACCTGGCGGGACGGGACGGTGACGTCCTGGACGGGCGCGGCGTCCGTCCACCCCGCGCCCAGCTCCACGGGCGCCCCCTCGACGAGCAGCTCCACGTCGTTCACCGCGGTCAGCGACCGGAGGCTCAGCGCGAGCTGGTCGTGCATCCGGCGGTTGATCTCGATGTTCGCCGGGTCGAACTCGGGCACGCTGAGCTCCACCGTGGCGGTGCCGTCCCGCACGGGCACCGCCGAGCGGGCGAGCGTGGTGCCCGGCGGGAACGCCGAGGTCACGGCCCCCCGGAGGTAGGGCGCGGGGCCGCCGAGCAGGGCCCGCACGATCGACGTCGAGACGGGCACCCGGTCCGGGAACCAGCGGGGGTCGACCACCACGTTGGACAGGTCCTCGTCCGCGAAGTAGAGGTGGTGGGGCTCGAAGATGTCCTCGAAGTCGGCCGGGGTGAGCGCCGTGGCGTCGGGGGCGTCGGAGATCCGCCACTGGCCGTCCACCTGGACCACGCCGAAGTCGAGCACCTCGGTGGCGCCCGCCGGCTTGCGCTCGATCACGCCGCTGCCGTCCACCACGCTGTCCACCTCGAGGTTCACCCGGTACTCGTTGTCCTCGAGCCGGGGCACGGGCACGGCGTCGCCCCGGTGCACGAGGGTGCGCGCGTCGGGGTGCCAGGTGCCCGCGAGCTCGGGGGAGAGGTACTCGCGGGCCACGGAGTAGTCGTCGGCCACGCCCGTCCCGGCCGCGAGGAAGCCCCGCACGATCTGCTCCGGCGTCGCGCCCTCGCGGGGGCCGGCCGGCTCGACGTCGTAGCTCGGCTGGACCGCGGACCGGGTGGGCTCCGCGTGCCGGTGCACGGGTCCCGTCCGGGGAATGGCTCCGCAGCCGCCGAGCGCCACGGCCGCGGCCAGGGCCAGTGCTGCCGTGCGGGTCTGCCGCCGGGTCCTGCTCATGACCGGTCCTCCTCGACGTCGGTCGGCTGGGCCGCGGCGGGGGGCGCCGGCTCCGCCGCGGCCGCGGAGGCCAGGGCCAGGGTCCCCGTCCTGGTCACCACCGCGGTCTCCGGGTACGCGTCGGCGTCGGGCGGCAGACCGAGCGGGCTCTCGTCGTCGGGCACGAGCCGCCGTCCGCGGGTCCGGGGCAGGGTGAGCCGGAAGCACGCGCCCTCCCCCGGGGCGCCCCAGACGTCGAGCCGCCCGCCGTGCAGCCGCGTGTCCTCGGTGGCGATCGCGAGGCCCAGCCCCGTCCCGCCGGTCGTGCGGGCCCGGGCCGGGTCAGCGCGCCAGAAGCGGTTGAACGCCTTGGCGGCCTCCTCCTCGGTCATCCCGATGCCGTGGTCGCGCACCGCCACCGCCGCGGCCACCTCGGAGGCCCCCACCACGATGTCGATGGGCCGGCCCTCCCCGTGCTCGAGGGCGTTGACCACGAGGTTGCGCAGGATCCGCTCGATCCGCCGCTGGTCCCCCTGGACGGTGCAGCGGGACAGCTCCGAGCGCACCCGCACCGTGGAGCCGGACGAGACGGCGAGCGGGGCGGCGGCCTCCACGACGTCGTGCACGACCGAGAACAGCTCGACGCTGGCCACCTCGAGCCGCGCCGCCCCCGCGTCGAAGCGGGAGATCTCCAGCAGGTCGGCCAGCAGAGCGTCGAAGCGGTCCACCTGGTGGTAGAGCAGCTCGGCGGAGCGCCGGTTGACGGGGTCGAAGTCCTCGCGGGCGTTGAAGAGCACCTCGGCCGCCATCCGCACCGTGGTCAGCGGGGTGCGCAGCTCGTGGGAGACGTCCGAGACGAAGGTCTGCTGCATCGAGGAGAGCTGCTCGAGCTGGGTGATCTGGTCCTGCAGGCTGTCCGCCATGCGGTTGAAGGACCGGGCGAGACGGGCGACCTCGTGCGAGCCGCTGACGGGCATCCGCACGCCCAGGTCGCCGTCCGCGAGCTGCTCGGCCACGCGGGCGGTGCTGGACACGGGGCGGACCACTTCGCGGGTGACGTACCAGACGATCGCGCCCACGAGCAGCAGCAGGACGACCACCGACAGCAGCAGCACCGCGTGCATCGCGTCGAGGGTGCGCTGCGGCTCGGAGAAGTCGTAGACGAGGTAGAGCCCGTAGCGGCTGTTCTGGTAGAGGTCCACCACCGTGCCGACGACGATGACGGGGGCCTCCTCCCCGTTCTCCGTGACCCGGACCGAGGCGGGCTGCCAGAACACGCCGTCCTGCTCCGCGAGCCGCTCCTGCAGCTCCGGCGGCACGGTGCTCGAGGTCATCCAGGGGCTCTGGCTCTGCGCCGGGATGAGGGTCTGCCCGCTCGTGAAGTCCATCGGGAGCAGGATCCAGCGCTCCGTCTCCGCGCCGTCGACCGAGAGCGAGCCGAGGGTCGAGGCCACGAGCGCCTGCAGCTCGTCGCGGTCGGAGGCGTCCGAGGCGTCGAAGCTGGCCTGCACCTGCTCGAAGTCCGCGGTGGCCGAGGCGAGGACCTGGTCCAGCCGTTCCGAGAACAGCCGGTCCGCGATCTGGTGGGAGAGGAAGCTGCCCGTGACGAAGAAGGCCAGCGCGGTCAGGGAGAGGGACACGGCGATGGCCCGGAACTGCAGGGACTGCCGCCACCGGCGGGCCAGCAGGAGCCGCCCCAGCCGCAGCCGTCGGGTCGCGGCGCCGGCCGGCCCGCGGCGCCGGGAGGAGGCGGCGGCGTCCGGCGGGGTCATCGGGCGGACGTGCCCGCCTTGTAGCCGACTCCGCGCACGGTGACCACGATCTCGGGGCTCTCCGGATCCCGCTCGATCTTGGAGCGCAGCCGCTGCACGTGGACGTTGACGAGCCGCGTGTCGGCGGCGTGCTGGTAGCCCCAGACGTCGCGGAGCAGCATCTCGCGCGAGAACACCTGGTGCGGTGCGCGCGCCAGGGCGGTGAGCAGGTCGAACTCGAGCGGGGTGAGACCGATCTCGTGGTCCCCGCGGTGCACGCTGTGCCCGCTCACGTCGATGGTGAGGTCGCCGATCCGCAGCTCCTGCGAGTTGGCGCGCTCCACGGGGCGCAGCCGGGCCTTGACCCGGGCCACGAGCTCGGCGGGCTTGAAGGGCTTGGGCACGTAGTCGTCGGCCCCGGCCTCCAGACCGCGGACCACGTCGACGGTGTCCGACTTGGCGGTGAGCATGACGACCGGGACGTCGGAGATCGTGCGGATCTCGCGGCAGACCTGGATACCGTCCTTGCCCGGGAGCATGAGGTCGAGCAGCAGCAGGTCCGGGCGCACGGCCCGGAAGGTGTCCACGGCGGTGGCACCGTCGTAGCAGAAGACGGGCTCGAAGCCCTCCGCGGTCAGGACGATCCCGATCATCTCCGACAGGGCGGCGTCGTCGTCGACGACCAGTATTCGCGCGTTCATCGCCTCTCCGGTGGTGTGGGGCGGGCCCGCCGGGGCGGGGGCCGCCGTGGCCCGGGGCGTCCGGGGCGTCGTGGCCAGGGTGTCCTGGGCGTCGTGGTGGACCGGGGTCCACCTGCATTGTGGCCGATTGCGGCCCGCCCCGCACCTCGGCGCGGAGTGTGTCGGTCCACCGGGTGGGACGGGCTCACGCGTCGGCGGCGGTCCGGGCCAGCGCGGAGGCGGTTCCGGTGACCCGCGCGAGGACCTCGCGCAGCTCGGCGGGGCCCAGGGCGTCGAGCTCCTCGCGCGGTGTGATCCGGACCCGGTCGAGGGCGGCGGCGGGCAGCCCGAGGTCCCGCCACACGGACCACACGTCCGCGGCGAGGGCGCGGGCCGTGCCGCCGGCCGCGGGGACGAGGCCCAGCCACAGCTGCATGCCGTCCTCGACGAGCGCGGCGAGCGGCTCCCAGTCGTGGACGGTGCCGGCGGGGGCCGGGACCTGCACGGCGTCCGCGCCGGTCTCCCGGGCGAGCCGGGGGTCGACCCCGGGCGGCAGCCGCAGGGTGACGCCGGCGGCGCCGGCCGACCGGCAGGCCTCGACGACGGCGGTGAGCGAGCGCCGTGCCTCCGCGGCGGGGACCGCGCGCAGCGTCCGGTAGCCGCTCATCGTGGGCAGGCCGCCCGCGAGCACCCGGGCGAGCTCGGGCTCGTCCAGCTGGACGAGGACGTCCCGACCGGGGGCCGCGGCGCGCACCGCGCGGACGTGCTCGAGGACGCCGGAGGCCAGGGAGTCCGCGATGTCGCGGCGGGCGCCGTGGTCCTTGAGCGCCCGCTCCCCCGCGTGCAGGTGGAGCCGGGCGGCCAGGCTGAGCGGGCCGATGAGCTGGGTCTTGACCGGGGCGTCGTCGGGGCCGCTCTCGGCGCCGATCACGTCGGCGAGCACGTTGACGTCGCCGGCCAGCAGCGCCCGGGCGGACCGGGAGTCCTTGCCGGGCACCCCGGAGACGCGCAGCCCGTGGGGCTGCCGGTCCGCGTACAGGTCGTCGAGCACCGCGGCGGTGCGGGCCACGGGGTCGGCGGCCGCACCGCGGGCGGGCAGGACGGGCAGGAACGAGATGTGCGGGGCCCCGAGCTCGCCGCGCAGCAGCGTGACGGACTCGACGACGTCCGTGCCCGGCATCGCGCCGAGGGCCGTGCCCACGACGCCGGGGACGTCGGGGTCGGTGCGCCGGGGGCCGGGCGGGGCGCTGCGGGTCACGGGCGGTCGTCGTCCTGCCGCCGGTGGTCCTCGGAGAGGGCCACGTGGTGGCGGATGACCTCGCTGATGATGAAGTTCAGGAACTTCTCCGCGAACTCGGGGTCGAGCTGCGCGGAGGCCGCGAGCGCCCGGAGGCGGCCGATCTGGGCGGCCTCGCGGTCCGGGTCGCCGGCGGGCAGGCCGTGGGTCGCCTTGAGGACGCCGACGCGCTGGGTCGCCTTGAACCGCTCGGCGAGCAGGTGCACCAGGGCCGCGTCGATGTTGTCGATGGTGCCGCGGATGGACTGCAGCTCGGCGAGCACGCGGGGGTCGGCCTGCTCCTGGAGCGAGGACGCGGTGGCGTCGAAGTCCTGGTGGGCCCGGACGTCGGCGGAGGCGTGGGGGTGCGGTGCGGTCATGGCCGCCAGTCTATCGGGCGGGATCGGGCCGGCCCGCACCACCCGGGACGTCGGGGCGGGCCAGCGAGTGGGCGCGGTCGACCGTGGCCTGGCCGAGGACCCGGGTGCCCTGGTAGAGCACGACCGACTGTCCGGGGGCCACGCCGCGCATCGGCTCCTCGAGCCGGACCACGAGCTCGGGCAGCGGGCCGCCGTCCCCCTCGACGAGCTCGAGATGGGCCCGGGCGGGGACGGGGTCCCCGTGCGCCCGGACCTGGGCGAGGACGGGGAACGGGGCCGACGCCGCCCCGGCCGCGGCCCCGGGCCGCAGGAGCGGCGCCGCCTCGGGCACGGGCGCCCCGGCCCAGGAGGGGCGGATCCCGCGCAGCTCGTCGACCGCCAGCATCGCCTGCGGGCCCACCACGACCTCGTTGGTCCGCGGCCGGATCTCCAGGACGAAGCGCGGCTTGCCGTCGGGGGCCGGGGTGCCGATGCGCAGGCCCTTGCGCTGGCCCACCGTGAACGCGTTGGCGCCGGAGTGGGTGCCGACCACGTTGCCCTCGACGTCCTTGATCTCGCCCTCGGTCATCTCGATGCGCTCCGCGAGCCAACCGCGGGTGTCGCCGTCGGGGATGAAGCAGATGTCGTGGGAGTCGGGCTTGCTCGCCACGGACAGCCCGCGGCGGGCGGCCTCGGCCCGCACCTCGGCCTTGGACGGGGTGTCGGCCAGCGGGAGCAGCACGTGCTCGAGCTGCTCGGCCGTGAGGACGCCGAGGACGTAGGACTGGTCCTTCGCCCAGTCCGCCGCGCGGTGCAGCTCCCGGCCGCCGGCGGGGTCCTCGACCACCTTGGCGTAGTGCCCGGTGCACACGGCGTCGAAGCCCAGGGCGAGGGCCTTCTCGAGCAGGGCGGCGAACTTGATCTTCTCGTTGCACCGCAGGCACGGGTTGGGCGTGCGTCCGGCCGCGTACTCCGCGACGAAGTCGTCGACGACGTCGGCCTGGAAGCGCTCGGAGAAGTCCCACACGTAGTACGGGATGCCCAGGACGTCGGCGGCGCGCCAGGCGTCCCGGGAGTCCTCGATCGTGCAGCAGCCCCGGGAACCGGTGCGCAGGGTGCCGGGCGTGCGCGAGAGGGCCAGGTGCACGCCCGTCACGTCGTGGCCGGCGTCGACGGCGCGGGCCGCCGCCACGGCCGAGTCGACGCCGCCGCTCATGGCTGCCAGTACTCGCACGGTGAGATCGTCTCCAGGGGTCGGGGTCGGGGTCCGTGGCGTCAACGGGGCGCGGCCGGCCGGTATTCCCCGGCCCCGCACCGGCGGGTCCCGCGGTCCCCGCCGGTGCGGGATCGGAGCGGCGCGGGATCGGACCGGCGCGGGGTCGACCGGTGCGGGCTCAGACGGGCGCCGCGCCGGAGAGCCCGGCGCGCAGCGCCCGCCGGTGGACCTCGGGCAGCGCGGCGAGCAGGGCGTCGACGTCGGCGCCCGTGCTCGTGCGGCCCAGGCTGAAGCGCTGCGCACCGCGCGCGGTGGCCTCGTCCAGGCCCATGGCCAGCAGCACGGAGGACGCGCGGGGCACCCCGGCGTGGCAGGCCGAGCCGGTGGAGGAGGCGATCCCGGCGCCGTCCAGCAGGAACAGGAGGGAGTCGCCCTCGCACCCGGGGAAGGTGAAGTGGGCGTTGCCGGGCAGCCGGGCGCCCGTGTGCTCCCGGTCCTCCGGTCCGCGCAGCACGGCGTCCGGCACGATCCGGCGCACGCCCTCCACCAGCCGGTCGCGCAGGCCCGCGAGCCGCTCCTGCTCGGTCTCCCGCTCCGCGGCGGCCTCACGGGCCGCCACCCCGAAGCCGGCGAGCGCGGCGGCGTCGAGGGTGCCGGAGCGCACCGTGCGCTCCTGCCCGCCCCCGTGCTGGACGGGCGCCAGCCCCACCGTGCGCCCGGCCACGAGGGCCCCGGCACCCACCGGTCCGCCCACCTTGTGGGCCGAGACGGCCAGCGTGGTGAGTCCGGGCAGGTGCGCGTCGACGGGCAGCGCGCCGAAGGCCTGCACGGCGTCGCAGTGGAAGGGGACCCCGAACTCCTCCGCGAGGGCGGCGATCTCCGCGACGGGCTGGACGGTGCCCACCTCGTTGTTGGCCCACATGACGGCCAGCAGCGCGGTGGCGCCCGGGTCGCGGGCCAGTTCCTCCCGCACGGCGGCCGGGTCCACGCGGCCGGCCGCGTCGACGGGCAGCCAGACGGCCTCGGCGCCCTCGTGGGCGGCCAGCCACTCGACGGTGTCGGACACCGCGGCGTGCTCCACCGCGGAGACGAGGACGCGGCGGCGGCGGGGGTCCTGCTCCCGCCGGTGCCGGTACAGGCCCTGGACGGCCAGGTTGTCGGCCTCGGTGCCCCCGGAGGTGAAGACCACCTCGACGGGCTCCGCGCCCAGGGCCGCGGCGACGTCCTCGCGGGCCTGCTCGACGACGGCGCGCGCCGCGCGGCCGGGGCGGTGCAGCGAGGACGGGTTGCCGCCGCGGGCCAGCTGCTCGGCGACCGCGGCGAGCGCGGAGGGCCGGAGGGGCGCGGTGGCGGCGTGGTCGAGGTAGACGGGCTCGTGCGGCACGGACTCCAGTCTAGGGCCCCGGCCCGGGCGTGCGTCCGGCGTCCGTAGACTGGCGGTCATGCTCCGCATCCTCTTCCACACCCCCGAGATCCCGGGCAACACCGGCAACGCGATCCGCCTCGCCGCGGTCACCGGGGCCGAGCTGCACCTCGTGGAGCCGCTGGGCTTCGACTTCGGCTCCGCGCACCTGCGCCGGGCCGGCCTCGACTACCACGACCTCGCGGTGCTGACCGTCCACCCGGACCTGGACGCGGCCTGGGCCGCCCTGGCCCCGGAACGGGTCTGGGCGTTCACCACCGACGGCGAGGTCTCGCACACGGACGTGGCCTACCGCCCCGGGGACGTGCTGCTGTTCGGACCCGAGTCGGTGGGCCTGCCCGCCGCGGTGAAGGCTGACCCGCACGTCACCGCGCGGGTCCGCATCCCCATGCTGCCGGCCCGGAGGTCGCTGAACCTCGCGAACTCGGCGTCCATCGCCGTCTACGAGGCCTGGCGCCAGCTGGGCTTCGCGGGCGCCGGGAGCTAGCCCCGGCGACCGGCCGCCCGCCGGGGCCGGCCGCTCACTGCTGCTCCTCGGCGTCCCCGACCGTCACGTCCGCGGTGCGCTCCTCTCCGTCCCGCACGAACGTCATCGTCCCGGTCCCACCGGCGGGCAGCTCGCGCACGGCCGCCGTCAGGGAGCTCGCGTCCTGGATGCGGTGGCCGTCGAACTCCGTGATCACGTCGCCCACCTCCAGTCCGGCCTCGTCGGCCGGCGAGCCGGGCACGACCTGCTCCACCGCGGCGCCGTCGGAGAAGGCCCGGCTCCGGCCGTCCGCGCCCGGGGCGGCGCTCACGCTCGTGCCGAGGTAGCCGTGCGTGGCCCGGCCGTTGTTGATGATCTCCACGGCCACCCGCTGGGCGGTGTCGACGGGGATCGAGAAGCCCACGCCGATGTTGCCGGCCTCCGTGCCGGAACCGGCCGAGGCGATGGCCACGTTGATCCCGATCACCTCGCCGTCCGTGTCGATCAGCGGCCCGCCGGAGTTGCCGGGGTTGATGGCCGCGTCGGTCTGGATCACGTTGAGGAACACCGACGGCGAGGATCCCTGCGAGCGGCCGCCGGAGCCGCCGTCCTCGTCGGGGAAGTTGAAGAAGAAGTCGTTGCCGTCGCCCTGCTCCTCGCCCTCGCCGTCGCCCTCCGACGGCGTGGACGGCGCGGCGGAGGAGGCCACCGTGATGGTCCGGTTGAGGGTGGAGACGATCCCGTCGGTCACCGTGCCCGCGAGGCCCAGCGGCGCGCCGATCGCGATGGCCGTGTCGCCCACGTTCACGTCGTCCAGGGAGCCCAGGGTCGCCGGGGTCAGCCCCTGGGCGTCGACCTTGAGCACCGCGAGGTCGGACAGCGGGTCGGTGCCGACCACCTCGGCCGGCAGCACCCTGCCGTCGTCGAGCTGCACCTCGAGGGAGGGGCTGCTCGTGGTCCCGTCGAGGGTCACCACGTGCGTGTTGGTGAGGATGTGGCCCTCGTCGTCGATGATCACCCCCGAGCCGGAGCCGTTCTGACCGCCGCCGGACGCGGAGATCGTCACCACGGACGGGGACGCCTTCACGGCCGCCGCGGTGACCGCGTTCACCTCGTCCTGGTCGTTGACGATGACCGAGCTGGACGTCGACCCGCCCGCCGCCGGTGCCGCGCCGCCGCCGTCCAGCAGGGCGTCCGTCCCGACGGCCGCCCCCGCCCCCACCAGTGCGGCCAGGACCATGCCCGTCACGAGCGATCCCCCCGAGAAGCGCCGCCGCTCCCGGCGGCCCCCGGTGCCGCTCCCGGTGCCGTTCCCCCACGGGTGCCGGGCGGCGGGGTCCCCGGCGCCCTGCCACGCCCCGGCGTAGGGGCCCGCGTCCTGGCCGCCGGCCTGCGGTGCCCCGTGGCCGGCGCGCGCGTCCTGCTCGACGCCGGACGCCCACGGGTCGTGGGCCGGACGGCCGTAGACGGGCGGGAGGGGCTGCGTGAGCTGTGGATCGGCACCGTACCGCGGGTCGCGGGGCTCGGACATGGGGGTCTCCTCCTGGAAACGGACGGGCCCGGCGGTCCCCGGTGCGGACGGGGTGGCACGGGCGGCTCTGTCCCCAAGTATCCACGTCCGCACTGAGACGACGCTGAGAGCCCTGGCCGTTCCCCGGGCGCCGCCCGGACGGCGGCCGGGGACCGCCGGGGCCCGCCCGCAGGTCATCAGCCGCCTTGTGGTTTCGCCCTGCGCGTAGGTCCGGCGCCGATCGCCACGCCGTGACGCCCTCGCCCTAGAATCGGGAGCACCGACCACGTGAGGGAGATCATGCACTGGCGCCCCATTGCCCGCCGGACCGCCGCCGGCTGCGGCCTGACGCTCGCCCTGTTCGTACCCGCGGGAGCGGCTCTCGCCCAGCCGCCCGTCGACGTGCCCCCGGGCGAGCGGATCGTCGACGAGTCCGGGGTGCTGGAGGATCCCTCCGCGCTGGCCGCGGACGTGCGCGAGCTCGCCACCCAGGAGGGGATCACCCTCACCGCCGTGTTCGTCGACACCTTCACCGACCCCTCGGATCCCGACGAGTGGCTGCAGGAGTTCGCCGAGCTCAACGGGCTCGGCAGCTCGGACGCGGTGCTGGTCGTCGCCACGGAGGACCGGCAGCAGCGCTTCTCCGCGTACTCCACGGGGCCCCTCAGCACCGAGCAGCAAGAGCGCATCAACCGGCAGTTCATCACCCCGGCGCTCGCGGCCGACGACTGGGACGGCGCGGTCGAGGGGGCCGTCGAGGGCATCGAGACCGAGCTCTCCGGCGCCCCCGCCGGGACCGGGGAGAGCTCGGACGGGGGCGGCGCGGGCTTCGGCCTGCTCGGTCTCGGGGCGCTCGGCCTCGGCGGGCTCGCCGTCTACGGCATGGCCTCCCGCAACAAGAAGCGCCGGCAGCAGGGGTCCGCCCCGCAGGGCGGGCCCGGCGGCCGAGGCGCTCCGCAGGGTCCCGCCGGCCCCTACCAGGAGGTCCCGGTGCCGGAGCTGCGCAAGCGGGCCGGGGAGCTGCTGGTGTCCACCGACAACGCCATCCAGCACTCCGAGCAGGAGCTGGCCTTCGCCCAGCTGCAGTACGGGGACGAGCAGGTCGAGCCGTTCCGCCGCGCCGTCCAGGACGCCAAGAAGCACATGCAGGCCTCCTTCGCCCTCCAGCAGCAGCTCGAGGACCACATCCCCGACACCGAGGAGCAGCAGCGCGCCTGGCTCGGCGAGATCATCGCCCGCTCCCAGGACGCCCAGCGCCCGCTCCAGGAGCACCAGGAGGCGTTCAGCTCGCTGCGCCGGTTGGAGTCCCGCGCCCCGCAGGCGCTCGAGGAGGTGCGGCGCCAGGCCGAGGCCGTGCGCCCCCGCTTCGGCACGGCCGACGCCCGGCTGCGGGAGCTCACCGCCCGCTACAACGACACGGCGCTCGCCCCCGTCAAGGACAACATCGACCAGGCCCGGGACCGGCTCGACTTCGTGGACACCGCCGTGGAGGAGGCCCGCACCGACCTCGCCGCCGGGCGCACGAGCGACGCCGTGCTGGACATCCGCGCCGCCGAGGAGGGCGTGGGGCAGGCCGGGGGCCTGCTCGACGCCGTGGAGCACGCGGCCACCGAGCTCGCCCACGCCGAGGAGTCCCTCAAGGACGCCGTGACCATCGCCCAGCGGGACGTCGCCGAGGCGGACGCCCTCGTCCGGCGCGGCTCCAACCCGGAGCTCGCCGGGGCCGTCGCCGGCGTCGGCGCCGTCCTGCGCACCGTCGAGGAGCAGATGGGCGCGGGGCGGATCGACCCGCTCGGCCTGAGCCGGCGTCTGGCAGTGGCCAAGGACGAGCTCGACAAGGGGCTCGCGTCGGTGCGCTCCCAGAACGACCGGGACCGCTCCGCGCGGGAGACCCTCGCCCACACCCTCGTCTCCGCGCAGGCCCAGCTGAGTTCGGCGAGCGAGTACATCTGGGCCCGCCGCGGCGGTGTCGGCCCGGAAGCCCGCACCCGCCTCGCGGAGGCCGAGCGCTACCTGGAGGCCGCCCAGCAGGCCCGGAAGTCGGACCCCTCCGAAGCGCTGACCTGCGCCAACGAGGCCGTCCGGCTCGCCGGCGAGGCCCAGTACATCGCCCAGCAGGACGTCGACTCCTTCTCCTACGGCGGCTTCGGCACGCCCGTGGGGATGGGCGGCCACCGGGGCCGCTCCAACAGCGGTCTGGGCGGCGCGATGCTCGGCGGCATCCTCCTCGGCTCGATCCTCAACGGCGGCGGGGGCTTCGGCGGTGGCGGCGGCGGATTCGGCGGCAGCTTCGGCGGCGGGTTCGGCGGTGGCGGCGGAGGCTTCGGCGGCGGCATCGGCGGCAGCTTCTGATCCGCGCCGACGGGCGCCCGCCGCCGGACGGGCACCGCGCACCGCCGCCCCTCTGACCCTCGTCCGCCCCGTGACCCCTGACCGACCCACCGTCCCCGACCGACCCATGATCCCGGGAGCCCCTCCCGGGAAGCACCAGAGGAGAGAAGGAACCATGATCAAGCAGTCCATCTTCGGCCGCATCGCCCAGCTCGCGAAGGCCAACATCAACGGCATGATCGACGCCGCCGAGGACCCCCAGCTCATGCTGGACCAGATGGTGCGCGACTACACCGAGAACATCCGCGAGGCCGAGGCCGCCGTCGCGCAGACCATCGGCAGCCTGCGCCTGCTCGAGCAGGACCACGCGGAGGACGTGCGCGAGTCCCAGGAGTGGGGCAACAAGGCCCTCGCGGCCTCGAACAAGGCCGAGGAGTACCGGGGCGCCGGCAAGTCCTCCGAGGCCGAGAAGTTCGACAACCTCGCCAAGGTCGCCCTCCAGCGCCAGATCCAGTACGAGACGGAGGCGCGCGGCGCCGAACCGCAGATCCAGTCCCAGACCCAGGTCGTGGAGAAGCTCAAGGACGGGCTCAACAAGATGCGGGGCAAGCTCCAGGAGCTGTCCAACAAGCGGGACGAGCTCAACGCCCGGCAGAAGACCGCGCAGGCGCAGTCGCAGGTCCAGGACGCGCTCAAGGCCTTCGACGTGCTCGACCCGACGAGCGAGGTCTCCCGCTTCGAGGACAAGATCCGCCGCGAGGAGGCCCGTGTCCTGGGCCAGCAGGAGCTCGCCGCGTCCTCCCTGGACGCGCAGTTCGAGTCCCTCGAGTCCCTGGGCCAGCAGTCGGAGATCGAGGCCCGGCTCGCCGCCCTGAAGTCCCGCAACGCCGAGCGGATCGTCTCCTCCGAAGAGGTCTGACCCCGCCCCGTCCCCGGGCACGGAGGAGCCCCCACGGCTGCGGCCGTGGGGGCTCCTTCCCGCCCGGGGTCCTCCGGGCAAGGCGAAGGCCCCCGGACCGTGACGGTCCGGGGGCCTTCTGTGGTTGCGGGGGCAATGTGCTGGTTCAGGACATAGGCAAGGCATGTCTCGGGACATCGGCAACATGAGGTCGCACATCCGCGGCAG
>NZ_JAVKPP010000070.1:0-760 GCF_040980965.1 Kocuria sp. CPCC 205231
TGTCAAGGATATCTGCAAGATGATGGGAGTAAGTCGGTCGGGGTATTACAAGTGGCTTAGAAGAGAGCCTTCATCCCGTGAGATCAATCGTGAGTTCATGGTGGGTGTGGTTGAGGACATACACTCGGAACACCCTACACATGGCTACAGGTGGGTGGCGGCGTACATAAGAATCAATTTACAGTTGAGTATCAGCGACAATTTCTCTTATAAATGCTTCCAATATCTTGGTATTCAGTCACAAACGAGACACAAGATACATTACAAACCACGTAAGGTAAAGGATAAGTACCCCAACCTCATTTATTCCACGTGGGACACGGTAGACAGACCTCGACAAGTTATCGTCTCTGACATGACAGTCATCAAATACTCTTGGTTCTTCTTTGAGTTGACCATGTATTTCGATGTCTTTACGAAAGAAATCCTAACGTGGCATGTGGCTGAGAGACGTGGACATAGAGACCAGTACATTGATGGGCTAAATGATGTCATCAACCTGTTGAAGGGCACAGATGAGCCAACTGTTCTTCATACGGACCAAGGTAGCGTGTATGCTTCGCTCGCCTATAATGAGCTGATAAAGGACACGATGATTGTGAGGTCTATGTCCAGGGCAGGAAAGCCTACAGACAACCCTGTGAACGAATCCCTCAACGGATGGATAAAAGAGGAATTGTTCATAGACTTCAAGATTGAGACATGTAATTCAAGAGAGGAGTTCGAGGAGGCCTTGGACGCATACGTGGATTATTACAAT
>NZ_JAVKPP010000071.1:0-760 GCF_040980965.1 Kocuria sp. CPCC 205231
TCCAGGCTTATTGGAACGAGGTCCCGTATACACATAATATAGGCTCGCAGTATCCCTGAAGCGGCTGACAAGATGGAAACCGCACTCTTTGATTCCGTCCACAAACGGACGGATAGAGAAGAAAGCGTCAGCGACAACAATATCGGTGACCTTCAACAAATCCTTCTTATAACGCTTGATGACCGCTATGTAATGTTGCACGAGAGTCATGTTACGCATTTTCAATTCTCCAGTAGATGGAGTCTGATGGGCGCGCAGCATCATGCAACTGTTGGCATGGACATCGACAAGTGCAAGCCCCATGATTTCAAGCCCATGCTTCATGGAACTTGCACAACCGGACCAGAAAGTACCGATATGCGGAGTCTTCTTACCCGACTTGCTGATGTAGCTCGGATCGATGGCTATAGCCAATAGACCATCCATATTCAAGTAACGTCGGCATAGGGCAAGGTTGAACTTCACCCAGTCTATGCATTTAGCACGACCACGGTTGAAGTTCGTTCTGTAGGTCTGCTCACAATGGGTGCCGTAACGCTCCATTTGAGTGAAATTTATCTTTCTTTGTATCGTCATGTACAATAAAAGTATTTCCAAGAGTAGACTCTCGAAAGTTTTGCTTAACTTTGCAGATGAACTTTTGATAGCATCTCTGCATATTTCCGTATATTGGTTGAGTGGTTCTGATGTCATATAACTTTGAGCTTAGAGAACTATAAAGTTACTGATAATCAGCCACTTAACCAAATTTTATTAGTTA
>NZ_JAVKPP010000073.1:0-739 GCF_040980965.1 Kocuria sp. CPCC 205231
TCCTCGGGGACGTCTTCGAAGATCGGGCGGGTCTGCTCCTGGGTGGAGGGCGATACCAACTCAGCCCAACGGTTGTCCATCACACCTCCTCGCTTGCAGGGCCTCCAATAGACTGGACCCTATGTGCATTAGACAACACTGAGAGAGGATTAGCAATGTTGAACAACACTAGACAACAAATGAGTATGACTGTGTACAGTGCCCAGTATGAGGGCGCAGGTGATCGTCGTGTCTGACGCGCTGGACCGGCTCTTCGAGGGCCTGCCCGAGCGGCTGACCGTCGACCAGCTCGCGCAGGTGCTCGGACTCGGTGATCGCACCATCACCTACCGCTGGTTGCGCGACGGCATCGTGCCGGCGATCAAGCTCGGCAAGACCTGGCTGATCCTGCGTGACGACATCAAGGAACACCTTCGCTCTCAGTACAACGTCCCCCATTCCACCGACAATGACGGGGCGCACACGAACGAGGAGTAGGGAGAGCACCATGGCTCAGGCACTGGAGCGGCCGGTCTGCACGGCCAGGATCGCCGCCGACGACAGCGTGGAGGTGACGATCGACCGGGTCCCCTACGAGTTCGCCTCGATGCCGGCAGCCATCGCCCACGTCGTCTCCATCGCCGATGACCTGGGGCGACCGGTCAAACTGACGGCCATCGACCCGGCCTCGGTGACCGAGCCGGAGACGCGACTGATCGTCGCCGCGGACGGCTCCGTGACAGCAGATGCCAGTGCCTCG
>NZ_JAVKPP010000074.1:0-728 GCF_040980965.1 Kocuria sp. CPCC 205231
AGGATGGAATTTGGTTTTCTTCAATTCCACCGCAACAAGTGCCTGGAGACCGCGATGAAAAAACAGCAAGTCTGCCTTATAGGCCTTAATTCCGCAACACTTTGATTTAACTTTATTTATAAGTTCCTGAGCAACAAAAAGTTGCTCAGGATTTTGCCATGTCAGATTTTTCACTTATCTTAGTGTTGCAATTCAAAACAAGCGTAAATCGTAACAAGACATGGCAAAGGTACAAATAAAATCTGAAAAACTCACACCTTTTGGAGGAATTTTTTCAATCATGGAGCAATTTGACTCCATGCTTTCACCTATTATCGACCAGACACTTGGTCAGAGATGCCGCAGTATCATCGGATACCAGTACAGCGAAATTATTCGTTCTCTGATGAGCGTATACTTCTGTGGCGGTTCATGCGTGGAGGATGTAACATCGCATCTGATGCGTCATCTCTCGTATCATCCGACCTTGCGCACATGCAGCTCTGATACCATCCTCAGAGCCATCAAGGAACTGACACAGGAAAACATCTCATATACTTCCGATAAGGGCAAGACCTATGATTTCAATACGGCAGACAAGCTCAACGCCTTGCTTATAAAAGCCTTGGTTTCCACTGGTGAACTGAATGAGGTGGAAACCTACGATGTTGATTTCGACCATCAGTTCCTTGAAACAGAGAAGTATGATGCAAAACCGACATACAAGAAGTTCCTCGGCTACAGACCTG
>NZ_JAVKPP010000075.1:0-728 GCF_040980965.1 Kocuria sp. CPCC 205231
CCTGCCGCCCGCAACCGCACTGCTTGGGCCCGCAGCTGCCCCGCACGGTCGGTGCGGGCCTGGCGGGCGTGGGCGGCGTTGTCCGCCGCCGCACGCACCTTGGCCTCGGTCCGCGCCTTCCCACCGCGCCGTCCCATCCGGGACAGGTACTCGTGTGCCGCATCAGAGCCGCTGGTGGAGGTAGGGCGTCCTTTGCCGGCGTTGACCTGACGTACGGCCGAGCGCGCCAGACACGTCACCTCCCCATCAGCCAGGGGGTGGGGCAGCTGGGCGTTGAGCGCCCTAGCGTGGGCGATCGAGGCGGCCTCCGTCGGGGTCTGCTGGCGGGCCTGCCGCTGGTCCCACAGCCACCGGCGGGTAGCGCGGAAGACCGCGGTGTTGCGTCCCACCTCCGTCGCGGTGTCCACCACCGGGACCCGCGGGATGCCGGACTGTCCCAGCAGGGGCGTGCCCGGGTCCCAGGCCGGTGTGGCGGGCCCGTCGATGGCCTCGTCGTGGAACGGATCGATGTACTCGGCCATGTGCGCCTTGAGATCCCCTAGGGACCATGGGCTGGCTCTGCGGCCCCACCACACGCGCCCGGCCGGGAACGCAGCGGCCGGGTTGCGCACCAAGTACCGGGTGAAGCACGGGTCCCCGTCCACCAGCCGGTCCAGGGCCCGCTGCACCGCCTCCGCGTAGCGGATCGGACCCGGCCGAGCACCCTCGCCCCGGTAGACCGGTTCGAT
>NZ_JAVKPP010000076.1:0-722 GCF_040980965.1 Kocuria sp. CPCC 205231
ATCTTTCACGCCCTTTTCAAGTAGCGCGTAGGTTTTACCGTTTGAACGCTCCCCGAAAATAACGTTATAGGTTGCGTCTTTCTTGTCGATTTTTGTCGTACTGTAGTATTTCATCTTATGCCCTCGCAGTGCCTTTATAGAGTCGCCCACTTTTCAGGTTATCCAAGAACGTCATAAACTGTTGCGACAGAGAAAGCGTAAACTCGCATGGCTCCAGATGAACCCCGGATAATGGTTCCTCTGTTTCGGTCACGCCTAAATAATCCGTACACTGGTATTTATAATCGTCGTCCTGATAAGGGTGTGTCATTTTACCCGTACATTCAGCCGGGATGTATAGTTCATCGTCGAATAAAGTAAAGACTTTATCAACGTCATTATTTGCCTGTTGCATCATGTAGTTTAAACCGTTCTGCTTAGAGAGTCCGGCGACAGTGAGTTTAAGTTTCCCCTTCTCACATTGAAGGTATCTTTTAGCACCGAGCGTTTTAAACTTCTCATACGTTCCCTCGTAATCCCACACGCCGATAAGTTTTGTCACGCCCTTAATAGTTTTCGGGGATAGTAACGCCTTATCCAGCTTGTAGAAATCACACATTGCTTCCATCTTCTTAACTATTCCATCGTCAAACTTTTTGAAATAGGCTTTGTGGGTTTCGTAGTTCAGTATTTTCAGACTATCCGTGTCTGAATAAACATAGTCGTTACCCATTTCTAAAATA
>NZ_JAVKPP010000077.1:0-714 GCF_040980965.1 Kocuria sp. CPCC 205231
AGGCTATCATCAAGAACGACTTTCTGCCACGTGGCATTCATCTTGACGCCAACGAGGTATTCGTAAACGATGGAGCCAAGAGCGATACGGGAAATATCCAGGAGATTTTGAGATGGGATAACAACATCGGCGTTACCGACCCGATTTATCCGGTTTATATAGACTCTAACGTGATGATAGGTAGAGCGGGAATCTTCGAGAACGGCAAGTGGAGTAATGTAACCTACATGCCTTGCGATGAGAGCGATGACTTCATCCCTCAGATTCCAGACCACCGTGTGGACATGATTTATCTCTGTTATCCAAACAACCCTACGGGTACGGTCATCTCGAAAGAAGAACTCAGAAAATGGGTAAACTATGCTATCAAGAACGAGAGCATCATCCTCTATGATGCAGCCTACGAGGCATATATCACCGACCCATCAATTCCTCATTCTATCTACGAGATTCGTGGAGCCAGAAAGGTAGCGATAGAATTCCACAGTTATTCGAAGACTGCCGGATTCACCGGTGTGCGTTGTGGTTACACCATCGTTCCTAAGGAGTTGAAGGCAAAGACATTGGCAGGTGAGGAAGTGGCATTGAATCCTATCTGGGACCGCCGCCAGTGCACCAAGTTTAATGGTACAAGCTATATCAGCCAGCGTGCTGCCGAAGCCATCTACACCCCAGAGGGTAAGGAACAGGTAAAGGCAACCATCAACTACTATA
>NZ_JAVKPP010000078.1:0-695 GCF_040980965.1 Kocuria sp. CPCC 205231
CGAACATGAGCCGCAATCCATGCGGGCACGAGTAATATATATTTCCGAAGCCTCCAATCGCTTGAAGATTCTTTCCAAAGTTTCTTTTTGGTTGAAGCGTACGTTTGTGTTGCCGTCTCTATTTTCAATACCAACAATCATGTCGTTAATGACAGCTACGCCTGGACTATAGCCCAAGAACTTCTTGTAGGTTGGTTTTGCATCATACTTCTCTGTTTCAATGAACTGATGGTCAAAGTCAAAATCATACTCTTGACCGGATTTCAATTGACCAGTAGCAAGCAGGGCATTGACCAGTAAGCAGTTCATCTTGTCTGCAGTATTGAAATCATAGGATTTGCCAGAAGCAGACTTATAGGTGATGCTCTTAAAAGTCAGTTCTTCGATAGCACGTAATATGGTGTCTGCGCTGCAAGTGCGAAGAGTTGGATGAAGAGACAAATGTTTCATCAGGTGAGTTGTAACATCCTCAATACATGAGCCGCCACAAAGATATACGCACATCAGAGAGCGTAGAATTTCGCTATATTGATAACCAAACATAGTGCATCTCAATCCCAAGGTGGAATCTATGGTTTGAGCTAAAAGAGCATCAAATTGCTCCATAATAGAAAAAATTCCTCCAAAAGGAGTGAGTTTCTCAGATTTTATTTGTACTTTTGCCATGTCATTCAGAGTTTTATTTGTTTTTTATT
>NZ_JAVKPP010000079.1:0-694 GCF_040980965.1 Kocuria sp. CPCC 205231
TCCCTGCTGGGGGCATGCCCCCAGCAGGGAAGCCTTTTCGGCTGCAAAGTTACATAATTTTAAATCTATCTCCAAATTTTATTGCCAATTGTTGAGAAATTTGTCCCCAATTTGCCAGTGGCATAGTCCATTTCTTACGGATGTTGCGGTAAGCTAAGTACACAAGCTTCTCCAAAGAATTATCCGTAGGAAAGACCCCTTTAGTCTTTGTGACCTTTCTTACCTGTCTGTGATACCCCTCAACCGTATTGGTCGTATAAATGAGTTTACGGATGACTGGAGTATATTGGAAATACTCTGTCAGACGTTCCCAATTGTCACGCCATGACTTGATGACAATTGGGTACATCTCTCCCCACTTAGACTCTAACAGGTCTAAATTAGCAGCAGCGGAGTCTTTGTTTACTGCACCATATACTGTTCTTAAATCCTTGATAAACTCCTTTTGATGCTTACTGCCAACATACTTGATAGAATTGCGTATATGATGGACAATACAGAGCTGCACAGAACTCTCAGGAAATACGCTTTGGATGGCATCTGGGAAGCCTTTGAGACCATCAATACAACAAATCAAGATGTCTCGAACACCACGGTTCTGAAGATCCGTAAGAACTTCTAGCCAGAAGTTAGCTCCTTCACTCTTAGACACATACATACCTAACAGTTCTTTTTGGCCTTCCATGTTGATACC